>JBOGYA010000010.1:0-24173 GCA_050696515.1 Solirubrobacteraceae bacterium | reverse complement strand
TCGCCCGCATGGGGGCTGCGATCGCCTGGCTCTCGCTGGTCACGGTAACCGACCCGCTGGGGCTGCTGCCTCCCGGCAACCCGGGGGACGACGAGCTGGCGTATGGGCACATAACCGGCGACAACCGGTGGGCGGCCGCCGGACTGCGCGCGGCGATCGCCGACGCCACCCTCGCCGGACGCGAGGACCTGGCCGCCGCATGGCAGGAAGTCGACGCTCGCTTCGAGGCCTCCTTGAACCGAGCGATCTCGACCGCCGTCACCCGCGCTGGGCACATCCCGCCGGTACTTGACGCCGCCGGTGGCCAGGACTGGGGCAACTACGGCGCGGCCTACCCCGTCCAGGTTCTCCCCGCCGCCTCCCCGGCGGTCGCGGCCACGATGGCGTGGGCGCGCGCACACACGGTCCAGGGTGTTCCCACCTACGCGGGCGGCCGCAGCCTGCACGACTACCTCGGGTTCAGCGTTTTCCAAACCGAGCTCGCCGCTGGGAAAACCCCGGAGGCAATCGCCGGGCTCTACTCAGAGCTGGTCCACACCACCTCGACCGACAGTGGGTGGGAGTGGGACGTAGCTCCGTTCGGCTACCGCGGCTCGACCGTGGACATGTCCCCACACGGCACGTTCGCAGGGGACTACGTGGCGCTCCTGCGCAACATGCTCGTGGCCGAAGACGCCAACGGTGGCGTGCACCTGCTCACCGGCGCCAGCCCCGCATGGCTGGCGCCAGGGCAGCACGTCACCGTCACGGCGGCGCCCACCGACCACGGCGTCATCTCCTTCACCGAGCGTTCGACTGCCCGCGGCGAGACTTTGACGTGGCAGAGCACGATCGCTCCGGGCACTCCTCTGACCTGGACGCTGCCGGCCTGGGCGCGACAGGCGCGCACCTCATCGGGCGAACCGGTGAGCGGCGCGACGCTCGCGCTGCATGGCTCCACCGGCTCGGTTGCCGTCACGTTTGGCGGTCATCGCCCGGCGCAGTCCTACGCCCTGGCCGTCGCTGCTCTGAACTCCACCTACCGAGCCCGTGGCCTCCCCGCCCCGCTGGTGCGTGCCGCCAACTGACTGGGCACGTCGTACGCCGCGCGCGCAGTCACGCCGGGACTGACGCGGTCGCCGCGGCCTGAGGGTCGGGTGTGTCCGGCTCGGCGCCCTGCAACGCACGGGTCAGCAGGCCCCACAGGATCGCGCGTTCGCTCGGGTCGAGCGCCTGCAGCACCTCGTCCTCGATTGTTTCCTGCGCACGCTCGGCGCGCGTCAGCGCGCTGTGTCCCTGCTCGGTCAGCTCGACGAGGTGGCGCCTGCGGTCGCCGGGGTCGCGGCGGCGGGCGACGTACTCCAGATCCTCGAGCTCGTTGAGCAGCAGCACGACGTTGTTGGCGTCCATGCACAGCGCCTCCGCCAGCTCCTGCTGGGGGGTCCCGTCGTGGTCGCGCACGTAGCTGAGCGCCATCAGCAGGCGCAGGTGCATGCCCAGGAGCTCCTCGCTGCTGCGCCTGTAAACCTGCTTGGCCAGGCGGGTCAGCAGGACCATCGAACCGGGGGCGCACGAACGAGCCTCGTTACTCATAGCGGCGAACATTGTACCACGTCGCAGCAATCGTCACTTGCAGAGAGATAATCTTTGCTTCAGTGATGATCCCTGCTATGGTGTTCCCTTCGCACACTGGAAGGAGCACTTGATGAGCACCACCGCACCCAAGGAACTCGAGACGCAGGAGCCCACCGCCGCGCACACCTCCGAGCGCAGGCGCGAGCGCCGCCGCTGGATAGCGCTCGCCGTACTCTGCCTCGGCCAGCTGATGATGGTTCTGGACGCGACCATCGTCAACGTCGCGCTGCCCTCGATCCAGCGCGAACTGCACTTCACGCAGGCGAACCTTACGTGGGTGATCGATGGCTACCTGATCACCTTCGGCGGCTTTCTGCTACTGGCCGGCAGGTTCGGCGACCTGGTCGGCCGCAAGAAGGTGTTCCTCAGCGGGCTCGTCCTGTTCGTGGCGGCCTCGATGCTGTGCGGGGTGGCGGACAGCCAGGCGACGTTGATCGGCGCCCGCCTGCTCCAGGGGATCGGCGGCGCGGTCGCCTCGAGCGTGATCCTCGCGATCATCGTCACCGAGTTCCCGGAGAAAGTCGAGCAGGCCAAGGCGATGGGCATGTACGCGTTCGTCTCCGCCGGCGGCGGCTCGATCGGCCTGCTCGCCGGCGGCGCGCTCACACAGTCGCTGAGCTGGCACTGGATCTTCTTCGTCAACGTGCCGATCGGCGCGATCGCCCTGCTCTTCGGCGCAGCCCTGATCGAGGAGAACGAGGGCATCGGCCTCGCCGGCGGCGTGGACGTGCTCGGCTCGATCCTGGTAACGCTCGCGACCATGTTGGGCGCGTTCGCGATCGTCAAGTCAAGCGAATACGGCCTGTTCTCGGCGCGCACGCTCGGCGCGGGCGGCGCCTCGCTGGCGCTG
This sequence comes from Solirubrobacteraceae bacterium, assembly GCA_050696515.1. GTDB lineage: Bacteria > Actinomycetota > Thermoleophilia > Solirubrobacterales > Solirubrobacteraceae > Palsa-744. Next base: position 21,709 of record JBOGYA010000010.1, on the reverse strand, counting down.
CTCGGCGCCTTCCTCGCGCTGGAGGCGCGCCTGGCCAACCCGATCATGCCGCTGCGTATCCTGCGGCTGCGCACGCTGATGGGCTCCAGCCTCGTCCGCGGCCTGCTCATAACGGGCATGTTCTCCGCGTTCTTCCTCGGCGCCCTCTACCTCGAGCGCGTGCTCGGCTACGACGCGATCGACACTGGCCTCGCGTTCATGCCGCTGACCATCGCCATCGCGATCATGTCGATGGGCGTCTCCGCGCGGGCCGTGGAGCGCTTCGGCTCCGTCCAGACGCTGGTGGCGGGGCTGGTAGGGATCATCACAGGCCTGCTGCTGCTCGCCGTCCAGGGCGTCCACGCGAGCTACTTCCCCGGCCTGTTCTTCGCTTTCCTGGCGCTCGGGCTGGGAGCGGGCGCGTCCTTCCTGCCGCTGTTGACGATCGGGATGGCCGACGCGCCCGCACGCGACGCGGGCCTCGCTTCGGGAATCATCAACGTCTCCGTCCAGCTGTTCGGCGCGATCGGCCTAGCCACCCTCGGCACGATCGCCACCGACCACACCAAAGCGCTGAGCGCCAGCGGGCACTCGCTGACCAGCGCACTCACCGGCGGCTACCACCTCGCATACATCGTCGCCGCAGCGTGCGTCAGCGCGGGCATCCTCGCCGCCCTCCTCGTGCTACGACCCCCCGCCGATCCCATCGCGCAGGAGACCGAGGAGTACGAACACGAGCAGGCAGCCGGCGAGCTGCTGGCCGCCTAGCATCCGCTGCACACGACCCCTGGTCCCCGCTCGCACTCAGAACCCGGCAAATCGGAACATAGAAAAGCCCCGCTCCGGAGGCTGTTGCGCAAAGTGCGCGTTAGTTCTCCTGGCGGGGCTTTTCCTTAGCGGGTCGATAAGCCGGATTCTGTCGTAGAGCAGCCATCCATCTGAGCGGCCTACCTGGACCTCGGCGGGCAGCCTGCAAGCGGTCCTGTTTGGCCTTGCATCGGGCGGGGTTTGCCCAGCCGCCGCGTCACCGCGACGCTGGTGCGCTCTTACCGCACCATTTCACCCTTGCCCGCCAGCCGTTCACGTGGGACGGCCGGCGTCGGCGGTTTGTTTCTGTGGCACTTTCCCGCGGGTTTCCCCGGGTCAATATCTTGACCACCTTGCCCTGTGATGTCCGGACTTTCCTCGAAGGCCCAAAGCCTCCGCGGCTGCTTGACCAGCCCATCGAGTCTAGCGGTCTCGCGCCGGCAGACCGAGTGGCCGTGCCCTTCATACGCTCCTGCCCTGCATATGCTCCTGCCCTTCATATGCTCCTGAGCAGTCCGACCACGCGCCCGAGAACCTTGACCTCCCGACTGCGGATCGGCTCCATCGTCTCGTTCTCCGGCTGCAGGCGGATGTGGTCGGTCTCGCGGAAGAAGCGCTTGACGGTCGCCTCCTCCCCCAGCAGGGCCACCACGATCTCGCCTTCCCGGGCGGTGTCCTGGGGTCGCACCACCACCAGGTCGCCCTCGAGGATGCCGGCGTTCTTCATCGAGTCGCCCCGTATGCGCAGGAGATACTGGCCGTCCTCGCCCCCCGCGACCTCTGGGACGGAGATGTAATCCTCGATGTTCTCCTCCGCCAGCACCGGCTGGCCCGCGGCGACGGAGCCCACAAGGGGCAGGTCGTCGGAGCGCACGATCGAGCGCACGCTGTCCACCGCGTTGCCCACCGCCCGGTCGAGCAGCTCGATCGCGCGTGGCTTAGAGGGATCGCGGCGCAGCAGGCCGATCTTCTCCAGGTTGGCCAGGTGGGCGTGCACGGTCGAGGAGGAGGCGAGACCCACGGCCTTACCGATGTCACGTACGGTGGGGGGATAGCCGTACTTGGCCGAGTACTTGCGGATGAAGTCGAATATCTCCTGCTGGCGCTTGGTCAGATCCATGGTCTCTCGGTCCCCTGGTCGGCTGGATGGAAGGGTGGGACGAACATGTGTTCGTACATTAGCGCCGCCCACGGACGGATGCAAGGGCCAACCGCACGATGGACTCATCTGCCACGGCTCGACGGCCTCCCCCCAGGGTCAAGCCGGGCCGAGGGCCGCGGAGGGCCTCGGCCGCATGGGGCTATACTCGCCCCCCTCTGCGCCCGTGGCGGAATTGGTAGACGCGCAAGGTTGAGGGCCTTGTGGAGATTGTTCTCCGTGGTGGTTCGAGTCCACTCGGGCGCATTTTCGGGGAGCTGAATGTCGCTAATCGAACCATGAAATCCAAGGTTCCCGACTCTGTAGGAGTTGTGGGCGTTTGCGTCTTTAGGTCGCTTCGGCGCGGTCCAGGCAGGCAACGGGCATCGCGTCGGCGGCTTCCGACCGGATGGCCTGGCATCCTTGCTTAGGCGATGATGTTCAGCGCTGCCCGAGTGACATTCCAGCGCGTCGTGCACGACGGCCAGACGAGCTGGGACGTGCTCTACGCCGGCTGCGTGATCTGTCGGGTCAAGCGCACGACCTCGCTTGGGCGCGGCTACAGCAAAAGCCAGATGGGCACACGGCACGTCGCAGCCTGGCGTGGCTTCGTCGAGCATGTCCCCCGGCCTCTCCGACATCGAGCGCCGAGCGGTACAGAGGGAGCTGGACCGCAGGGACAAGACGACACGCGAGATGGCCGTGCGGCACGTCTTCGCCTCCTACGAGCACGCGCAGGTCCCGCTGCCGCTCAGCCTGCCTGCCCAAGCGGCGGCGTAGGGCTTCGCCGACAGCGGGCGAGATATCAGGCTTCGGCTACGAGCGAGCGGCTCCACTCGAACGCCGCCTCGGCAACACTGACAGCGAGCGCTCGATCGATCGGCGAGCCTTCCGTCTCGTAGCGCCACCCGCCGGCCCACGGAGTCAGCCAACGCGAACCGGCGACATCGGGCGGTGGCCCGTCGGCACCTTCAACGAGCGTCGCCAGATAGCCAAGGTCATGAGTCATAGGGATCTCTACCTCGCGACTCGCGAGCACAGCCTTGATCGACTTCTCAACGGTCTGCTGAGCGTGAAAGCCCACGACATGATCGGCCTGGTTCTCATCGGCGGCGAGGGCCCGCACCGCAGCCAGATCGCCCGCCGCCTTGTCGAGCAGCAGTCGCGCGACCTCAAGATGCTCAGGTGTGGGCAAGCACCCGACCCTCACGCAACGCGCGGTCCACGACGGTGCCACGCACCACAGCGCGACGACGCGCGACATCCTCCGCGACGACGACCACATCGATCGGCGTCCTCAGCTCGTCGAGCTCCCTGCGCAGACGAGCCGACTCCACGGCGAGGTTCTCGACCGCCGGCTCGATCACAAGCACGTCGTAGTCGGACGCCGCGCCGGCCCCACCGCGCGCGCGAGACCCGAACAGGACGACCTGCGAGCCGTCCGGCACCGCGGCAGCCAGCCGTCGCCCGATCTCCGTGATGACCTCGGCCTCAGTCATACCCAGACGGTAGACGATGAACCCGACTGATCGCGGCCTGTCAGCACCTCCACCCGCCCGGGTGGCCGCTCATCACGCCAGCACGTAGCGCCCCCTCGCCGCCCGCACGAAACGCGGCGAGGAACCGATGTCTTGCGAGCAACTTCCCCGACAACCCATGCGCAAGCACCAACTGACGGATTCCATCGATACGGGCTGACCAAGCTGCTGCTCTATAGCCGCATGGATGTCTGCCAACCGCATTGGCGCTTCTTGATCGGCGAGGACCAGAAGGACCGCATCGAGGACCCAGCCTGGGCGGCGAGGCCGCAGCCTTCGACTCGTGATTGCCCGTGGCTGAGCATCGCTGGCCCGCAATCGAGCCACTTCTCAGCCAGATGCGCCAGCGACCCCTGAATCTCATGGTTCGATAGTACTCTCGTCGCCTGCATACGAAAAGCCCTGCAAATCGGGGCTTTTCGGCGTTAAGGGGGTCTCGCTGGGGGCGCGGGGCGATTGTTCGGTTTTGTGCCAATGGCACGGCCGAACAATTTTCCGAACATTTCGTGTGCCGGTTGTTCGGCTTCAGGGTCAAAGACCTACGCAGTTGAGAGGCCCTTCCGACCGCCTGGAGCCGAACAAGATGTGCCACGAACAGCGCGCCGGCCGTGCGAACTGGCGGCGGCGTCAGCTTGAGCGGGTCGAGCGGCGCGAGGTCGTCCATACGAGAGAGACCTTCGGCGAGTTCTTCCCGCGCTGGTTGACTCGGCGCAAGCCCTATCTCGAGGAGGGCAGCTGGAGTTGCTATGAGCGCGACGGGCGCATCCGGCTGTTGCCGGCGCTTGAGTCGGTCCCGCTCGGCGTGATGGAAGTCGAGCACGTCCGTGACCTGATGGACGTGATGACCGAGGGGATGGAAGCCGGGGAGATCGCGCCCAAGACGGTCAACAACACGCTGACCACGCTCGTCGTCTGCCTGAACGAAGCGATCAAAGACAAAGCTGATGGTGACGAACCCGGCGCTGGAGATCCCCAAGCTGCCGCTGGGCCATGTGGAGCGCGAGTACCTGCGGCTGCATGAGATCCCGCTCTACCTCGATTCGTGCTCGCTGGTCTACCGTCCGCTGGCGGAGCTGCTGATTGGCAGCGGTCTGCGTATCTCCTAGGCGATCGCTTTGCAGCTCGGCGACCTGGAACTGGAAGACTCGGGCGGCGTGATCGTGGTCTACCGCTCGCGCAAGAAGAAGGGGAAGATCGGCTCAACGAAGTCCGATCGCTTCCGCGCGGTGGAGATTGGGCCTCTCCTGTCGGCGGTCGTGCGCGAGCAGGTCGAGAAGCGCGCGACGATGGCCGGCGGCGACAGACTGGATGCGCTGCTCTACACGATGCCGGTTCGGGTCCGCAAGACCGACCAGGGGCGCTGGGAGGGCGACGGCGATGGCAAGCCGTTCGATCGCACGACCGTCTCGCGTGACTGGCACAAGGCGGCGCTGCAGGACGCGGACCTGCGCGACATGCCGCTGCACGCGCTGCGGCACGCCGCCGCGGCGGCGTGGCTCGCAGGCGGCAACTCCCTGAAGTACGTGCAGGACCAGCTCGGGCACGGTGACATTCGCACGACCGAGCGCTACTACGGGCACCTGGAGCGCCACGTGAAGAAGGAGGGCGCGAAGGCGACCGAGGCGGCCATCGCTCGCGCAGTGCGCGAGCACAACGGCCGCCGGCGCAGCGGCTACGCCGCCGTCAAGCCCCGCGCGGGGACTCGCTGAGCGGGCCGCACGGTAGCGGTCGGTTGCGCTGAACGGCCTGGGCTCCATGCGGCCCTGGCGTCGTTGACCCAGCGCTCGATGTCGTCGGGGTGGAAGCGCAGCGGCCCCTCCTCCCCACCGATCCTGATCGACGGGATGCGGCCTTGCTTGGCAGCGTCGTAGAGCCAGGTCCGCGAGACGCGCAGGCGTGTAGCGACCTCCGAGGGCTTGAGCAGGTCGATCCCAGACGTTCCGGTGCCGTTCATATGGTTACTGACCCTCAAGGCGCTCATCCGGCCAACGAGTTTGTCTGGAGTAGTGCGCGGCCTACGTGCCAGCGAGTAGGTAAGCGGTTACGTTCCTGTTCGCCCTAGCTGGGCAACAGCTGGAGCGCCCTTGGCAGGTCGTGAAGCGTGGTGATTGCGACCAGGCCGGGGCGTTCGCCTGGGAGTGGGCTACCCGAGCGATTGACCCAGACCGCCTGTAGCCCCGCGGCTGTAGCACCATCCACATCTCGTGCGAGGCTGTCTCCGACCATGACGGCGTGCTCGCGGTCAGATCCGAGCAGCGAGAGGGTGTGCTCGAAGATCGAGGGTTCGTAATCCCTGCTCAGCTCTCGCCGTCGAGATAGTCGACGGCCCCTGATCGGGGCGCAGGAGCAGGTCCCCGCATCCTCGGGCTGCGGCTGTCCGGGAGGGCCAGGTGCGTGACCATTGTTCACGCAGCCTACGTCGCGCGGAAGCGGAAGCCGCCACCCGACCGAAGTCCGAGATGACCGCTGAGCCGTTGGTGCCGCAGATACGATCCGGACCATGCCGGTAGATTTTCCCGTCGGCGAGCCGCTGAATTGGAGCGCGGCCAAGCTACCCGAGCGCACAGAGCTGCGAGGCTCGCACATTGTGTTGCGTCCAATTGGCGCCGAGGGAGATGCCGAGCCGCTGTATGCGGTTTCGCACCTGCCGGACGGCGATCCGGCTGTCTGGACGTACCTGCCCGACGGTCCTTACGAGAGCGTCGAGCACTTGCGCCAGACGCTCAGCTGGGCGGAGACCTCGACCGATCGTCTCTACTTCGCGCTCGTGCGTCTCGCTGGCGAGCGCCCGCTCGGCTGGGCGTCGTATTTGCGCATCACGCCAGAGTGCGGCGTGATCGAGATCGGCCATATCTGGTTCGCGCCCGAGTTGCAGCGCACGACCGCTGCGACCGAGGCGATCTACCTGCTCATCAGCCACGCCTTCGACGATCTCGGATATCGGCGAGTCGAGTGGAAGTGCAACGCGCTCAATACCGCTTCTCGCCGCGCGGCTGAGCGGTTCGGGTTCATGTTTGAGGGCGTGTTCCGCAAGCATCAGATCGTCAAGGGCCGCAACCGCGACACCGCCTGGTACGCGATCACCGACGATGAGTGGCCGGCAATCCGCGCCTGCTTTCAGGCTTGGCTCTTGCCCGAGAACTTCGACAGCTACGGCCGGCAGATCCGTTCCCTGGGCGAACTGACCGCACGAGCACATGTCTGAGGGGCGAGAGGTGCCTCGTCTCGTATTTCGCAGCGCGACCGACCGGGACATTGAGCAAGTGCTCGCGTTGTGGGGTGCGGCGGGGAGCGCTGAGACCGTGACCGACACGCGCGAGGGCGTGCTCGGCCTGCTCAACGCTGATCCCGAGGCCCTGCTCGTCGCGGAGTCAGATGGCGGTGAGATTGTTGGGTCGTTGATCGCCTCGTGGGATGGGTGGCGGGGCAGCTTCTACCGGCTTGCCGTCCTTCCCGAGCAGCGACGACAGGGGATCGCAACCGCCTTGCTGCGTGAGGGCGAGCGTCGTCTGTTGGCACGCGGCGCCGCCAGGCTCACAGCGATAGTCACCGACGACGACCCCGATGCGATGAGCTTCTGGACGGCGACTGGATACGAGCGCCAGCAGAGCCGCGCCCGGTTCGTGCGCAACATCGAGTGATCCATAAGAGCCGGCGCCCGCTCCGATGTTCAGGACGGTTTGTGCGTCACCGAGCGCTTCCCAAATCGCCGCCTCGAACCGCGGGTCGGCGTGCCGAACGTAGCTGTAGCTGACGCCGATGCGGTCGTAGGCGGGAGCGCTCTCCGGGGTCACGGGCGGGCAAGATCGGTCACAGTGAGGCAGCTTATTCGCCGGTGCCCTTCCCGAAGGTTCACGCGCGCTTCTCGGGGCTCGCCGCAGTCGGCTCGGTTATCAGCCCGAGCAGGGGTGGCAGTTCATCGAGCGATCCCAGCGGCTCGGCACCGGCTTCGCTCAGCGCCCGCTTGTCGCTGTCGGCGGTGTAGCCGATGGCGCGCATCCCGGCCGCGACCGCGGCTTGGACGCCGGATGGGGTGTCCTCGACCACGGCGCAGGCGGCGGGCTCGACTCCGATCGTGGCTGCCGCGTGCAGGAACAGGTCGGGCGCCGGCTTGCCGTTGGCGACCGAGTATGCGGAGAACCGGACGTGATCGGGGAAAAGATGATCGAGTCCGGTGAGCGCGAGCGAGAGCCGCGTCTTCTCCAGCCCACCCTGGGAGGCGACGCAGACCTTCAGCCCAGCGGCCTTTATTCGCCGTACCGCCTCGGCGGCGCCCGCTACTGGCTCCAGGCCATGCCGGAATGCCTTGGCGCGCTCGGCCTCGTACTCAGCAAGCCAGCCGGACGGTAGTAACCGCCTGAGCTTCTCCTCGGCACGACCGCGAATGTCGGCGAGCAAGAGCCCCTGGTAGTCGCGGCGAGCCTCGCTGAGCGTAGTCGGCAAGCCCTCTTGAGTGAGCATCCGGGCGAGTACTTCGTTGGATATCACCTCAGAATCAACGAGCACACCGTCGCAGTCGAAGATCACAAGCTCGTGCATGGGCGGCCGAGCACTTTACAGCCTGCCCAAGCCATCCCTGAACGCATCAGATGGTCGCCTGTCAGTGGCGCGAGCTTGATCGTGCCAGCCGGGAGCGCCAAGTGGATCGCATCTGTCTCTGCCAGCACCGAACACACGGGTCCACGCACTGGAAGCGTAGGCCCGCGCACGCGTATCCTACGGCCGAACGTGCCCAGTGCAACGGTGAGAGATGCGAGTGAGGACGACGCGACGGTGTGCGCGGCGATCTATGCGCCGTATGTGCGTGAGACGGCCGTCAGCTTCGAGGGCGAGCCGCCGACGCGCACACAGATGGCCGAACGCATCGCGGCGGCGATGAGCACGCACGCATGGGTCGTGCTCGAAGACGACGACGACCGGATTGTCGGCTACGCCTACGGCGGGCCGCACCAAGAGCGGGCTGCCTACCGCTTTTCGTGCGAGGTCAGCGTCTACGTCGAGGAGGGTCGGCGACGCACCGGCTCGGGTCGCGCGCTGTACGAGGCGCTGTTCAAGCGGCTCGCGGCGCGCGGCTACCTGATGGCGGTCGCGGGTATGACGCTGCCGAACGAGGCGAGCGTGGGCCTGCACCGGGCGATGGGCTTCGAGCCGGTTGGCGTCTATCGGCGGATCGGCTGGAAGTTCGGCGCGTGGCACGATGTCGCGTGGACGCAGCGGGCGCTCGGCGTCGAGCAGGACCCTCCCCCCGAGCCGCGCTGAGGCGACCCGGTGTGCCTCCGAGCGCGAAGGCTCCGCCGCTGGGTGCGGGCGTGTTGAGTTAGTTGAGCGCGCGTTCGTAGATGCGGTATCGGCGCGTGATCTCAGCTCCCATGCCTTCCAATGCTCGGTTCATTGGCTCGTTGACCTCCAGCGTCCAGCCCATCTCACCGCCCTTCTGCGGCGTGCGTTCGGCCGCGTCGAAGTGCATCTGATAGAGCCGGGCGGCTACCCCTGTGTGCCGGTAGGCTGGCATCACGCCGAGCACGATCACGCGAACCGCGTCGATCCGGCGGCGCTCACGCAGCGCCCGCATCCAGCCGAACGGTAGTAGCCGTCCGTTCAGCTTGGCGAGCACCTGGTTGTAGTCGAGCAGGGTCAGCGCGCCGCCGACGATCTCGCCCGTGTCCTTGTGTCGGCGAACATCGCCCAGTTCTCATCGAGGATCGGCTTGAGGTCCTTGGCGTAGTGGTAGACCTCCTCCTCGGTCAGCGGGACGAACCCCCAGTTGCGTTCCAGCACCGTGTTATAGAGCTTCACGAAACGGGCAACCTCGGCGTGCAGGTCCTTCTTGCGGAACCCTCTGCACACGATCCCGTGCTCAGCTTCAAGCCGGTCGGCGGCCTCCCAGATCGCGTGGTGAACCCTTTCGCGGCCAGTGATGTGCAGGCTCCACATGAACACGTCCATTGCCTTGCCCATCCCGAGATTCTGCTCTAGTAGCCGCTGGTAGTAGGGGTGATGCCATTGGCAGAGGATGACCGGCGGGCGCTCGTGGCCGGCAATCAGAAGGCCGATTTCGTCGTTGGTCGTGAAGTCCATTGGGCCGACCATGCGGTCCCTGCCACGCTCGGCCAGCCATCTTGCGGCGGCGTCGAGCAGTCGGTGTGCCGTCTCGGGGTCGTCCTCGCACTCAAACCACCCCCAAAGGCCCCAGGCGTTTTTCTGGAAGTCGTTGAAGTTCCGATCGACATGCGCGCTTACGCGGCCTACTGGCTGCCCGTCGCGCCAGGCCAGGAAGTATTCGGCCTCGGCGTGCTCAAAGAAAGGGTTGCGCTTTCGATCGAGCCGCTTCCTGACATCCATCAAAAGCGGCGGAACCCAATTGGGCTCGCCGCGATACAACCGCCACGGCAGCTTGATGAACGCCCTCAACTCGTGCCGGCTCCGCACGGGCTTGATTTCGACCGCCATCCGGCGGGAACCCTACATGGCGGTTTATGCGGCGCGCTGCCGGCCCCGTCAAGCAGCGCCAGGCGCCACCATCAGCCCGGTGATGTATCCGGCGAGCGGACCCAGCGCGGAGCGAATAACCTGCTTGGAGGATGACTCTGGCGGATCGGCTTATCGACGCGACGGCGCGGCGTCCGTCCGGGTGGATCGCTCGCAAGACCTATGGAGGCCCGCTGGGAGCTCCCAAGGGGCACGAGACCGTGTTCGACGAGGTGCTCGACGTTGCCGGCCCGCTGGAGGGAGCACGCTGCCTGGAGGTTGGCTGCGGAGGCGGCAGGCTGCTTGAGAGGGTTCTTGCCACCGATGCAGCGAGTGCGGCAGGGCTGGACCACAGTCCAGACATCCTTGCGCTATGCCGCGAGCGTAACCGGGAGGCGGTCGAGCGCGGTGCGCTAGAGCTGAAGCTGGGCGACGCAGCGCAGCTCCCCTGGCCTGATGGCGCCTTCACCGTCGCTCTGTCAGCCAACACGTTCTTCTTCTTGCAGCAGCCGGAGCTGGTGCTCGCCGAGCTTCACCGCGTCGTCTCGCCTGGCGGGCGCGTGGTGATCGGGACGGTGCCCGGCCCGCTCCCTACGCCGTCGCTTCGCAACTGGTGGGTTTGGGTGTGGGGATCGCGGATGCACGTCAACGACGACGAGTCGATGCGCTCGATGCTCGACGCTGCTGGCTTCGCGGAGGTCGCCGTCACACGGTCGAGCCGGTCGGCCGAGCCGCTGCAGCTCGTTCGCGCCGTGCGTAGATGATCCGGCGGGCTCACGTAGGTCTCGTTTGTGGCCGGTGTCGCCCGGCACGAGCGGCAGAGTCCGGGAAGTGAGTGCGCCGCGGCGGAACATTGAGTGCAAGGCCAGCGACCCGGACCCCTCCGGCTCGTTGGCGGTCTGCCGCACGCTTGGCGCGCAGGACCACGGAGAGATTCGACAGCGCGACACGTATTTCACGGTGCCGCGTGGCGGGAGGGTACGCCGAGCAGCTTCGAGCGCTCGGCGCCGGCGCATGATTTACCTGCCAGGTAATCGAACTGGAGACTCGCGGCTGGTTAGATAGGGCGCGGCATGGAGGGCGCGATTATCTCACCACGGGTTGGGCCACTGTTGCGCGAATGGCGCGAGCGCCGCGGCCGAACCCAGCTGGATTTGGCGCTCGATGCCAGCATCTCCGCGCGGCATCTGAGCTTCGTGGAGACCGGCCGCTCCAACCCGAGCCCCGAGATGGTGCTGTTGCTCGCCGAACGGCTCGAGGTTCCGTTCCGGGAGCGCAACCACCTGCTGCTTGCCGCCGGTTATGCCCCGGCGTTCCAGGAGCGCTCGCTGCAGGAGCCCGAGATGGCCCCGGTTCGGGAGGCGCTCGACGTGATCCTCACCGGACACGAGCCCTACCCGGCGGTCGTTGTGGATCGCGGCTGGAACATGGTCGCGGCGAACTCTGCGATGGCGGCGATCGGCGCCTGGGTCGACCCGGCGCTACTAGAGCCGCCGGTGAACGTGATGCGGGCCGGTCTGCATCCACGGGGCTTGGCCCGGTGGACTGTCAACCTGGGCGAGGTTCGAGCGTATTTCCTACGGCGGATTGAGCGTCAGGTCGCGATCACCAGGGACGCGGATCTCGCCGTGCTGCTCGCTGAGGTGGCGGCCTATCCGGCGCCTGAGTACGAGCACGATCCGGCCTCCGAGGCGGCGGCCGGGCAGATTCTCACGCCGCTGATGCGGATGCGTGGGCCAGATGGTGTCGAGCTGTCGTTCTTTGCCACGGTCGCGACGTTCGGCACCGCGGTCGAGGTGACGACCTCCGAGCTGTCGATCGAGTTGACGTTCCCCGCCGACGTGGCGACCGCCGAGGCGCTGCGGAACTTACCTCGCAGGTAATCGACAGCGCGATCTCCCTCTGGGAGCATTGGGCCGCCCCAATCGACACCGAGGCGGAGCGCATGGCGGCCACGACGCGCGAGCAGGTAGGGAGCACCACGTACAAGGCGATTAAGCTCGCTGGCGTTGCCGGCGTGGTGAGCATCGCGCTTGGCATCGCCGGCTCGATCGTCGATGAAATGCAGACGTTTCCAGGGACCGGCGCAAGCGCCGGCGAGATCGCTGGCTACGTCGACGCGCATCGCTCGGCGTTGCTCGTCGCGATGGTCCTCAGTACGGCCGCGGTGGGGCTCTGGCTGGCCTTCGGTGTCGGCGTCTGGATCTGGCTGCGGGAGAAGACTGGCAGCGTAAGCGTTCTTTCGGTGTGCTTCCTGGTTGGGCTCGTCAGCTTCGTCACGCTCCTTCTCGCCGGCTTCACGGTCGCCTTCGTGCTTTTCTATCGTGCGCCCAACGCGCCTGATCCCCGGCTGCTCTACGACCTCGGATTCGGGCTGCTCGCGATGTCTGGAGTCCCAACCGCGCTGGCGCTTGGCTCATACGCTGGGCAGGTGCTCCGCGACAGCCGCCTGCCTGGTTGGACAGGGTGGATTGCGGTCGTGGCCGCGCTGGCGCACGTCGTACTCCTGGCGTCGCTTGTGATCGCGAGTGGTTTCTTCTCGCTTGAGGGAGGAGTGATCATTGCGATTCCCGCCATCCTGTTTGCCTGGATACTCGGCACCAGCATCGTCCTGCTACGGACGACCATCAAAGGTGATGACGAGTTTGTCGCTGGCTGCTGAGCCAAAGCAGGCGAGCGCGTTGCGATGCTTTCGCCTGCTCGGCGTCGATGACTTCGAGGTATGGCGTCGGCGCGTGATGGCGCTGCTGATCTTCACCTCAGTGCTGCTGGTCGCTTATTGGATTGCCTGGTTCGCTGACCGCGGCATCGTCGCCAGCGATCACGCCGCGGCGTACATCACCTTTGAGCAGTCCTTCCCGCTCGCAGACGCCTGGCTACTGGGAGCAGCCCTCATTGCGGCTGTCCAGTTGTCCCGCCGTCGACCGAACGCCCTCATGTGGCTGCTGGTGCTCGGCGGAGCAGGCGTCTATCTTTGCGCGCTCGACGTGCTCTACGACCTGGAGCATGGGATCTACACCAAGGGCCACGGCGGTGCGATAGAGCTAACTATCAATCTCCTCACCGCGGCATTGAGCACCGGCCTCCTGGCGTCGGCATGGCACTACCGGCACGAGCTGCTCGCCAGTCGCGCGCTTCATTGCGCGTGGCGCGTAGCCAGTCCGTCCAGCCCTCAGCCAGGATGAGATCGGCGAGCGCGTGATACCCCTCTGCGGAGGGGTGAGCCCCGTCGCCTGCCATCACTTGCGTCATCCAGATTTCAGCGGCGAGCAGTTGCTCGATGACACCGATGAAGCGAACACCGGCGTTGGAGCAAACCTTCGAGAACGAAGCGGACAGTGCCAGGATGCGCTCGTTCTGCTGAGGATCGTCAACCGGCGCCGGCCCGATCACCATAGGGATCAGGTCGAGTGCCACAGCATCGTCGAGGATGCCTGCCAGCGCCGCGCAAGAGCGCTCGGGTGTTACCCGTAGCCGACCATGCTCGATGGTCGTGTCGTTGGCGCCGAACGACACCACGATTCTCACATCGGCTTCCGGCAATAGACGTGGTAGCGCCTCGCTGCGCCAGCGCGCCGCGACCTGCTCTGAGGTCTCCCTTCTGACGCCGAGGTTGTACGCGGTGAAGGGGAGCCCGCCCCCGAAGGATGCGGCCACGACCCGGCCAACCCAGCCTCTGCCGCTCGGATCGCCGACGCCGGCGACAAGGGAGTCACCGAAGAACAGCAGCCGGCGATCGGTCACGGCCGTCCGTCCCCTTCGTGTGTCGAAAGCTCGACACCATCATCGAGCGGGACAGTCATTGAGAAGTAGCCACAGGTCGGCTCGCGGACGTACTCCAGGTACGGGAGCAGGTCTGGATCGTTGGCGCTGAGGTCAGCGACCACCAGGCCAGAAGGCGAGAGACGCGGCTCGAGGAGGCGAAGGATCGGCAGGTAGAGGTCGTTGCGGCCGTCGAGGAACACGAGGTCGATCGGCTCGGCGATGTTCGCCAGCGTATGAAGCGCATCGCCGGAGCGCAGCTCGACGAGATCGGCCAGACCAGCGTCGGCGAGGTTCTGCAGTGCCAGTTCGACCTTCTGCGTGTGGCACTCACTTGTGATGAGTGTTCCGCCGCCACCGTCGTGGATTGCGGCAGCGAGATAGATGGTGGAGACGCCGAGCGAGCTTCCGAACTCGACGATCAGCCGCGGTCTCGTGCTCACCGCGAGCAGGTAGAGGAGCTGGCCAACCTCGGGGATGATCGACAGCGGCGCCTCCCCATAGATTTCGTATCGCTGGTCCTGCGCGAGCCGCTGGCCGATTTCCGCCTCGCGTGCGCGGACGCGCTGTGCGGCCAGCGAGTCCTCGCCGTCGGCCTGGGCATGAAGCCGTCCCAGGACGTTCGCCACGACGGGCGATCTGAGCGTGGAAGGCATCGGGCTACCGTTTCACCGTGTCGACAGAGTTGCGGGTCGCGTGGAAGTCAGGCGCGAGCACGTCATAGCCGACGAACTCGAACAGCCGGACACCGGCTTGGAACGGTTGCGGTGGGACGCGCAGGCGGTTGGCGCCGACACCGAACGGAGCAGAATCGACGAACGCCAGCTCGTCAAAGCCAGCGTGGTCGAACGCCTCACGGGTGAAGGGTGTGAGGTCGGGCGGATGACGATGGCGTGTCCAGATGACCGTGGCCTGCGGAGCGCTTAGCTGCGGGAGATGGACGATCGTGTTGGCGATGTCGACCTTGCTGATGTTGCCGAACACGCCACAGAGCAGGATCAGGTCAGCCGGCACGGCGCCGTGGTATGCGTCGGTGACGGAGGCATCGCCGACGACTGACTCGATGCCATCAAGGCCCGCCGCTCGCGCGCCCCGCCGCGCAACCGCGACGTTGTGCTCGTCAAGCTCCACGAGTCGAGCTGCGACATCCTCGCGGCGAGGATGCTCGCCGAGCGCTCCGATCAAGTCATGGCCCTGGCCCGCGCACACCCCGATCGCGCGAATGGGGCCGGACGGCGCGTGATCCATCATGGCGCGAATCTGCGCCTGGACGACCGCCAGCCGGCGCCCAAGGGCGGAATCCGGGTCGGTGTAGTCTCGATGCCACGCCTGCCAGTCCATGACGCCCGAGAGACTACGACACGGCGATATTCGCTCCACGGCCGCGGCGGCCGGCCAGCCGTCTCGATAGTGCAGTCCGCTGGCTCAGAGTGGCCGCACCGACACCTGAGAATCGCTGAGCATCTGGGCAACGAGCAGTCCTCCCACTTCGCAGTTCAGAGGCAGGGCTCGGCCTATCGCCTGCTCGACCTTCTCTATGGTCGCTCGGTTTGCGCCCCGGCACACCGTCAGATGGATGCGCCATTGCTCATCGACTTCATCTGGAGCGCCGACTGCATCGAGGATGTCCGCTTCCCAACGGAGAACCCCAGCGTCGTCTGGGGGAAACAGGCAGATCGCGTCGCCGAGGGTTCCGACGGTGCTGAGCGTGTAACCGGCTCCACGGATCGCGCTGGCCAGATTGCTAAGCGCTTCTATCGGGAGACTCACGGACAGGGGCCACGGCCCGGCGATCGTCATGTGCGCCGGGATACCGTGGGGGCTCGACCAGTCGCCGACGCGGCGAAACGGCTCCACGAGCACTTCAGCCTCCGCCACGGGCAACAGCACCGATTGGAATGAGTGGGACGGCCCAACGCCTCGGTCAGACGCCCGCTGCGGGAAATCAGCGCTCACCCGAATGCGGGACTGTCGGCTTCGGACTCGACCGGCAGGATGTTCATCGCCCCGAGCAGCGAGCGGGTAAATGAGGAGAGATCCAGCCCCCCAAGCTCGGTCTGGGAGAACCACCCCACCGCAGAGGTCTCCTCGTCGTCCGGGCGAGGCGTCCCGTTCAAGACATGACCGTCGAACACCGTTGATACATAGGCGACCTGATCGCCGTTGGGATAGGTCATGCGGAGGGCCGGCCCACCGACAACACCACGGATGCCGGTGAGTTCGACCGCGACGCTGGCCTCCTCGCGGGCCTCTCTGAGCGCTGCCTCCTGCGGTGACTCGTCGGGCTCGATTGCACCGCCAATCGTCTGCCAGTGCCCGGTCTGCGCATCGCGCACAAGCAGCAGGCGACCATCCTCGTCCCACGCGAGTACAGCCACGGACGGCACGAGCACCAGCTCGTGACCAACGGCCTCGCGCAGCCGGCTCAGATAGGGGGAGATGCCCACCCAGCCGATCGTACCCGCCGCAGTGCCTGCGCGGGGCATGAGTTCCTGAGAGGTTGGTCTGCATCTATGCCACCGCCGTTGCGATGAATGTCCTTGGCGCGTTATGCGGGGCTATGCGTGACCAGGCGCAGCCCGGCGTCGTACTCGGCGAGGTCGCGCAGGTGCCCGTGACGCTCATCCCACGTGCCGTCCTCGAGGTCGCGGCGGACAGCCGCCACGACACGGGCAACCACCTCGGCAGGCATACGCGCGAAGCCCGATGTTCCGGCGCGCGCGTGAGCATCGAGCACGCGCTCGGGGTGCGCCCAGAAGGAGCCAAGGGTCCAGTCGGGCGTGTCGCGCGGGATCGGCACCGTCTCGACCGCGGTGTCGGTGCCGAGCCATTGCGCAAGCTGCTGTGGGAGCGGGAAGATGCGCAGGTCGAGCTTCGCCACCTCGTGTAGATACTCAGCCATCAGCCACATTCGCGCGCTGACGCGCGGGTCGTAGGTGAGGATCACGACCGGACCACGCGCCACGCGCCGCAGCTCCCGGACGCCGCGCTCCTGCTGGGCGTCCCAATGATGGACGGTGAGCAGCGCCATCGCCGCATCGACGCTGCCATCGGCAAGCGGCAGCGGGTACGCCTCGGCGAGCGTCGCCCGTGGTAGCTCGGGTGAGCGCTGGGCGGCCATCACCTTGCTTGGCTCGACCGCGATCACTTGGCGGTCGCGTGGCTCATAGGAGCCCGCGCCGGCCCCGACGTTCACGACCGTCCGGGCATCGCCGAGCGCTGCGTGGATGCGCGCGGCGATGCGTGGGTCTTCGCGGCGCGTCGTAGCATACCCGGCGCCGATCTGGTCGTAGCGGCTTTCAGCCATCGAAGCTGTGGACAGGTCGCGCCTCGGGAGGAGTGGATCGTGCCGTGTGGGTTACGTCTCGCCGGGTGGCTGCTCGCCGTCGTGGTAGTCAACGGTGTCGGCGAGGCGGAACATCGCCCGTAGCCCACCGCCCTTGGGTTGCCGCTCGAACGCGCCGAGCTTGTTGGAGTCAGGGTAGATCACGATGTCCGGCTCGCCGCTTGAGCTGAACGCCAAGAACCTCACTGTGCCCTCTGTCCGGTTGGTGAGCTGGTGGCCGCCGCGCTCTCCGCGCGGGAACGCGACGACTTCGCCCTCGGCCAGCTTGCGCCAGCCCTCGGGTGTACGCAGGCTCGGCGTACCTTCGAGGACGACAATCAGCTCCTCCTCGGTGAGGTGGTGGTGAAACGGATAGGCCGCCTCACCGGCCGGGTAGCTCCCACAGGCTCAGCCCGAGACGCTCGCTGCCGGCCTGGCGGCTGAGCCGTGCGCGCCGACAGCGAAACCCAGGATGCTCGCGCGGCTCATCAAAGAGGGGCTCGTTGATGTTCGTCACGCTCGCAGCCTATCTGCCGGCCGCTCCCGCCGACGGGATGACATAGGGTTGCCCATGCCTGCTGCGCAGCCCCGACTGTCAGGGTCTATGCGCGCGCTGAGGCGGTCACTCGTGCGCCGCGGGCAGGGACGATAGCGATGCTGCGGAGGCGGTTGGATCGCTCGTCGCGTAGGTTGGTGGGGCGCAGTTCGACATGCTCAAGGACGGTGCGCAGGACGGTCTTGATCTCCATCGTGGCGAAGCTCGCCCCGATGCAGCGCCGGTCGCCGCCACCGAATGGGATGAACGTGTACGGCGCGGAGCGCTCCAGAAACCGCTCGGGCTGGAAGCGATGGGGTTCGGGGTAGAGCTTCGGCGATTGCTGCACCCCACGGATTGATGCGGTGACGAGCGTGCCGGCCGGCAGGCGATACCCGCCCAACTCAAGCGGCGCGGCGAGCTTTCGAGCCGCAGAGTCGATCACCGGCCGTGCTCGCAGGGTCTCATTGATGACGGCTGTGAGGTACGCGTCATCTTCGGTATCGCGGCAGCGCTCCAGAACTTCTGGGTGTCGCAACACCCGCTCAAAGCACCATGCGAGTGCCGCCGCGGTCGTGTCGTGCCCGGCGCCCAACAGCGTGATGCAGTGGTCGAGCAACTGCTGGTCGCTCAGACCGTGCCCGTCCTCATCGTGCGTGGCGATGAGGATCGCCAGCACGTCGTCGCGGCCGTCAGGATCGGCGCGGTGATCGGCGATCTCCTCAAACAGCAGGCGTTCGGCGTGCGCTCTGGCTCTGACCCAAGGCAGGCCCCTACCGACCGCGCTGCGCGTCAACCACGGCAGTCGTGCTTCGGCGAGCGCTCCGAACACGCCGCCTCGCGTGAACGCCGGCAGCAACACGGCGAGCTGGCGTCGCCGCGGCTCGTCTCGCACGCCGATCACAGCCCGCAAGATCACCTCCATCGTGATCGCACGCATCCTTGGCCAGAGTGCGAACTCCTCACCCAGCGGCCAGCGATCGACCTCTGCCTCCGTGATCTGCTCGACCAACCGCGCGTGATGGGCTATTGCCTCGCCATGAAACGGCGGCAGCAGCAATCGCCTGGCACGAAGATGCGGCTCGCCGTCGAGCAGCAGAAGGCTGTTGGGGCCGAGCATCCCGAGTGCCTGCGCGTTCGCCTCGCCGCCGCGCAACACATCACTGTCGCCGGTGAACACCTCGCGCAACAGTTCGGGGTCGAGCACGCTGACCACATTCCCGATACCCATGATCCGAAATGCGAGCATCCTCTCCTGCGGGTAGCGGTCCAGGCAGAATTGAACGAACGAGTCCATCCCGAACACCGACCACAGGGTCTGCACAACCGCTGGCAACCGGACACGCCGCGACAATCCATCAACCACTCCGGCATCTGGCTGCGCAGACCGATTCGCAGTAGCCTGAGCGCTCATCGTGCAGCGAGCGTACACCCGTCTTGGGTATGAGGCCAATCACACAAGACGCGACGTAGACGGCTTCGACCCGAGAGCGCCCCGCTCTCGGGCTACGGCTCGACGAAGAACTCGCGGAGCCCGCGACGGCTCGCAGGTGTCGCCGGGGAGAACGAGGCAGCGAGTGTGCTCAGCGTTTTGCCAGGACGAGGAAGTTGGCGGGCAAGCGCGCGGGGTGACGAATCTTGATGTGGGTAAACCCGGCGGTGGTGAGCAGCTCGCGCAGCTCGGCGGGGCGATAGCAGCGACCCTCGCCGAAGGTGTGAAACAGCAGCGAGGTCAGCGCGCCAGCGCGGGCGCCGCGACGCCCCAGGGGTGGCCGCTCGATCTCCAGGATCGCGAGCGTGCCCTGGGGCGCGAGCGCAGCGTAGACCCGGCGCAGGAGGGCGAAACCCTGCTGCATCGAGAAGTTGTGCAGGAGTGAGTGGGCGGTGATGAGATCCCATCCCGTTCCCAGGTCGGCGTCGAAGATGTCACCCTCGGTGTAGCGCACACGGTCGGCCATGCCCTCTTGTGCGATGACTTCTCTGCCGTAGTGGGCCGCGGGCGGAAGGTCGATGACAGTGGCCTGCAGGCTGGGGTGGCGTCGGCAGAGCGCGGCGGCGTGCAAACCGTGGGAGCCGCCGAGATCGAGCAGCCGCCGAGGAGCGCGTGCCGGGATCGCGCGCGCCAACGGGTCGGCCACCGGACGCGCGAGTTGCGCCATCGCGCGTTGGTAGCGCTCCCACAGCGGATCGTCGGCGGGGCGCTCGTGCCACCCCGCCGGCGGTGCGCCCTGAAGGCGCTCGTCCAGGTGTGAGATCAGCTCCCAGTTGTCGTAGGCGAGCTCACCGATCACTGCGTCCCAGGCACCTGGTGTGAGCCAGCGCCGCGCGGTGCGCCGCAGCGCGAAGCGCCCGTCGCGGCGACGGCGGGTGTAGCCGAGGTTCAGTAGCGCCTCCAGCAGCAGTTCGACGGACTGTTCGTCCAGTTTCAGGCTCCTCGCCAGTTCGTCGAGGCGGGCGGGGTGCTGGGCGAGCGCCGCGATCAGCCCTACGCGGGTGGCCGCGATCAGCGCGCAGGCACCCATCGCCGCGAGGTACGCCTCATAAAACGGTTGGGGAACAGGCGGAAGGGTCAGGCCGACCGTGCTGAGTGCAAGCCCGGCACGCTCAGCAAAGCCCACTGTGTTGATCGAGGTGCGTGACATGAGGTTCGTCTAGTGCTAGTCCGAGGCGGCGGCGCAGCGGATCGCCAGTGCGGGACTTTACGCTGCGACGGCGATCAGCAGCCGTCGAAGTCGTACCTCATATAACTGGCGGAGAGGGGTTATTCCTCTTGCCTGGGTTCCTCTGGTTTTGGGGTGTTGTGGTTGCGGGTGGTCCTCGCGGAGCCGGAGCCCGTAGGGCGGAGGCGGAGTGAGGACCGGCCGCGCGCCGCGTAGCGGCGGGGGGCGGGTGGCGCTGGGGGGTCTTGGCTGCTGGGGTGGTTCAGCGTGCGGCGGCGTAGCGTGCCCAGTCGCCGTTGGCGAGTTGGGTCCAGTCCTCGGCGGTGCTCTCGGCGAATCCGAGGAGGTCGGCGAGGATCGCGGCGGGCAGGGTTTGGGCGAGTTGCAGGACGGCGGAGTTGCGGGCGGCGCGACTGGTGATCCCGAGCTTGCTCAGGCGTCTGCGCATGTGCTCCGCGTGGATGGTGGTATCGAGCCGCAGGCCGGGGAACAGCCAGTCAGAGCGGGCGTCGAGCGCGGTGGTCGCGAGGCGTGGTGGGCGCTCGGTGAGTCTTTGGGTGAGCGTGGCGAGCGGCTCGGGGAGCAGCAATGGCTCGCGGCCGAGGCTGATGAACACGCTTCCGTGACGCTGCTGGACGTCGTCTTTGGTGAGGAGCACGAGGCGGCTGATCGGCTGCGCGAAGAGCAGGACCAGGCAGCCAGCGACGCGGTCTCGGAGGTCGAGCGACTCGTCGTGCAGGAGGCGTCCGGTCAGCTGCAGGCGTTGGCGTGGCTGGAGCGGGTCGACGTGCTGCTGGGCGGCGAACGGGATCGCCTTCAGCGGCCCGGTGATCTTGCGGCGGACGGCCCAGAGGACGAAGGCGCGGATGCGTGTGCGCTGCGTGGAGCCCTCGGTGAGCCAGTAGTCCAGGTGCTCTTGGCGGAGATCCTCGAGGGCCACGGTGTGCTGTGAGAGCCAGAGCAGTAGGTCGGCGGCGACGCTGACCTTGGTGCGGGCGTAGCGGTGTGAACTGCGCTTGACGTGCCCTTGGCGCTCTGCGCGGCGCAGGTCGTGCAGGATCTTCCAGGTCGCGAATGTTCGTAGGTGAAGCCGCTCGGGCTCATCGGGAACGCGGAGCACCTCGCGGTCGATGAAGGCCGCGAGCGCGCTGTCTGCTGGTGGTGCTCTGGTAGCGCGCCGTGACGAACCAGCGCCGCCCGCAGGTAGATCGTGCTCTGCCCGCGATCAACGGTATCGAGCGCGTCGTGGGACAGGGCGATAGCGCCGCTGGCCAGCTCCAAGAGCGTCTGGTAGCTGCGGCTGCTGCTCATCCATCCCAGCACCGTCCACGGCTTGGGACCATCGGCCAGCGCGGCGAGATACCCCCGCAAGACCTCCACCGCCGCAGGATCGCCGGTCCGTGCGAGGCCCTCCAGGCGCTCGCGTAGTACGCAGCGAGCGCAGCGGCCGTCGGTGTGGTTCTTCTCTTCGGCGCCGCAACCGCGGCAGGTATGCCG
>JBOGYA010000009.1:0-24599 GCA_050696515.1 Solirubrobacteraceae bacterium | reverse complement strand
GCGTTGTCCCCGGCAGGCAGCGACACGGTTCCCGGCGAGCGGCTCTCCGCCTGAACGATGCACGCCGGTGGCCCTGAGGAGGAGGGCGGCGCGCGCGGACTCGCAGCGGGAGCGCGAGAGCGCGGGAGCGTAGGCGAGCGCGCGGCAGGCGCAGCGGTGCAACGGCCGCGCGTCGGGTTCCTCGGCCCGGCCGGGACCTTCACCGAGGAGGCGCTGCGGTCGAGCGCGCGCGCGGACTCGGTGGAGCCGGTGGCGCTCGCGACGATCTACGACACAGTGGTGGCGGTGCGCAGCGGAGCGGTGCGGTGGGCGGTGGTGCCGATCGAGAACTCGCTGGACGGATCGGTGACGGTGACGCTCGACCTGCTCGCGGACGAGCACGGCGACTTGGAGATCGTGGGGGAGGTGCTGCTCGCGGTCAGGCACTCGCTGATCGCCGCGGAGATGGTGCAGTTGAGCGAAATTGACACCGTTGTCTCCCACCCCCAGGTTCCGGGGCAGTGCACGCGCCTGTTGAGGGCGGAGCTCGCGCGGGCGCGCGTGGAGTCGGCGAGCTCCACGGCGGAGGCGGTGCGGCTCGTGGTCAGCGAGCACCGGCGGGGTCAGGCGGCTCTAGGGACGCGCTTGGCGGCCGACATCTATGGGGGGACGGTGGTGCGCGAAGCGGTGCAGGACCGCGACGACAACGTGACGCGCTTCGTGTGGCTGGCGAAGGCTGCGAGCCCAGCCAGCCAGGACCCCCCGCTGGCGCAGGTGGAGAGCACGGCCAAGCCGGCAAGCACACCCACCGGGTCGAAGACATCGGTGGTGTTCTGGGGTCCCGGCGCGGACAGTCACGGGTGGCTGGTGCGGTGCCTGGACGAGTTCGCCAAGCGCGAGATCAACCTGACCAAGATCGAGTCGCGGCCGCGCCGGGGGAGCCTGGGCCACTACGTGTTCTTCGTCGATCTCCAGGGCGCCGCGCGCGAGCCCACGGTGGCGCAGGCGCTCGAGGGTTTGCGAACCGTGTGCGAGGAGGTGCGCGTCTTGGGCTCATACCCGGCGGGTAGGAGCCCATACCCAGAGAGGCCCTGAGCGCACCAAGTGGGCACAGGCAACCAGTTTCGCCGCTACACTGCGGCGCACGGATGGATACCACCGTTCCACCAGACTCAGTTCGGTCCGTGCCGTCCGAGCACCGGCGGCGCGGGCCTGACAGTGGCCGGGTGCTCGTCCTCAACGCAACCTTCGAGCCGATCAACGTGTGCACCGTGCGGCGTGCGGTGGTGCTGCTGCTGAAGGAGAAGGCGGAGCTCGTGGAGCGCGGGCGGTGGGAGTTGCACTCGGAGCGCACCACGCTCGCGCGCCCGGCGGTGATCCGCCTGGTGGCCTACGTGCGCGTGCCCCGCGACGCCCACCAGCGCAAGATCACGCGGCGGGCGGTGTTCGCACGCGACGGGTGGACCTGCCAGTACTGCGGCTCGCGTTCGAACCTCACGGTGGACCACGTGATCCCCCGCTCCAAGGGGGGGGCCTCGAGTTGGGAGAACATCGTGGCCTCGTGCGCCCCGTGCAACCGCCGCAAGGGCGATCGCCTGCCGCGGCAGGCGGGCATGCACCCGCGACACGCGCCGAGGGTCCCACGGGCGGAGGTCTTCATCCACGTCGCCTCCCCCTCGATCCCCGCAGCCTGGCGCCAGTACCTGCCACAGGCGGCGTAGACGATTCAAAATCATCCCTATACCACTTCACTTTGTGAAGCTGTATAGGCCGCCAAAAGTACATACACAGCCCGGGTCACCGACGTTCATGACGACGAAGGGCGCCCACAACCACGGGCGCCCTCCGCACGCTGCTTTGACTGGATGACCGAGGACGGCGCTCACGCCGGGGGGACTAGATCCGGCAGCCGTCTCGGGGTGTCCCGGGTTGGATTCCGCTACGCGGTCCAGCCTGCCGACCTAGCGGCCGGTCACCTCCAGGGTCCCGCAAGAACTGTCGATCAACGTACGGACCACCTCCTTTCTCTGGTCTCGCCAGAGTAGCGGACGGAGGTGACGTTGGGCAAGGGGTGTGAATCGAAAGCCAGGGACCGGCTCGCCGGCCGGCGGCTCCACTCTCTTGCTACTCGTTCTCCTCTGCGCCGTCGCTCTCCTCGGCGCCGTCGAGCTCGATCGCCGCCCCCTCGACTTCGACCACTTCACCCTCGACCTCGACCCCCTCCACGCCGTTGCCCGGGGCGGGCGGGTTCGCGTCCACCTCCTCGTCGCTCTCGACGATCAGTGCGACGGCGCTGACCATGTCCTCGTCCTTGAGGTTCATCAGACGCACACCCTGAGAGGCGCGGCCGTAGCGGCTGATGCCCTTCACGGAGGTGCGCTGCACCATGCCGCCGATCGAGATGAACACGAGCTCCTCGTGTTCGCGCACGACCAGCGCGCCGGCGAGCGCGCCCTTGCGGTCGGTCAGGGCGATCGTCTTGACGCCCATCGCGCCGCGGCCCTTGCGGGGGTAGTCCGCGATCGGGGTGCGCTTGCCGTAGCCGTTCTCGGTGACGACGAGCAGCTCCTGGTCGTCGCGGGCGACGTCCATGGCGAGCACGTAGTTGCCTTGGCGGGAGACGTTCATGCCGCGCACGCCGGAGGTATCCCGTCCCATCGAGCGCACCTGGGACTCGTGGAAGCTGGCGGCCTGGCCTGAGCGGGAGACCATCAGGATGTCGTCCTCGCCGGAGGTGCGCCGTACGGCGACGAGCTCGTCGTCGTCGCGGATCTTGATCGCGATGATGCCGTCGGCGTTGATCGGGGTGTTGTAGGCCTTGAACTCAGTCTTCTTGACGATCCCCTGGCGGGTGGCGAACACCAGGTAGGCGCCCTCGCCGTAGTCGCGGGTGGCGAGCACCGACTGCACCCGCTCGCCCTCGCGCAGCGGGAGCACGTTGACCAGCGCGCGGCCCTTGGCGGTGCGCGAGGCCTCGGGCAGTTCGTAGACCTTCGAGCGGTACACCTTTCCCCGGTTGGAGAAGAACAGCAGGTAGTCGTGGGAGGAGCACACGAACAGGTGCTCGATGAAGTCGCCGTCCTTCATATCCATCCCGGCGACGCCCCGCCCGCCGCGGTGCTGCTGGCGGTAGGTGGCCAGCGGCAGCGACTTGATGTAGCCGGTGCGGGTGATCGTGATCACCATCTGCTGGTCGGCGATCAGGTCCTCGATGTCGATCTCGTCCTCGGAGTGGGTGATCTCCGAGCGGCGCTCTGAGCCGAAGCGCTCGCGGATCTCGCCCAGCTCCTCCTTGATGACGGCCAGCACGCGGGTCTCGTCACCGAGGATCGCGCGCAGCTCCGCGATGCGCTCGGTCACGTCGGCGTGCTCCTGCTTGATCGAGTCGGCCTCCAGCGCCGTGAGCTGGGAGAGGCGCAGGTCGAGGATCGCGGTGGCTTGGATGTGGCTGAGCTCGAAGCGCTCGACGAGCTGCTCGCGCGCGGTGTCGCGGTCGCGGGAGGCGCGGATCAACTCGATGATCGCGTCGAGGTTCTCCAGCGCAACGAGCAGCCCTTGGAGGATGTGGGCGCGGGCCTCCTTCTCAGAGAGCTCGTGCTTGGTGCGGCGCACGATCACTTCGCGCTGGTGGGCCACGTAGTTGTGGATCACCGCGCGCAGGTTCAGCGTGCGCGGGACGTTGTCGACGAGCGCAACCATGTTCACGCCGAAGGTGGACTGCATCGGGGTGTGCTTGTAGAGCTTGTTGAGCACGACCTTGGGGATCGCGTCGCGCTTGAGCTCGATCACAAGACGCATCCCGCGCTTGTCGGACTCGTCGCGCAGGTCGGAGATCTCGGGGATGCGTTTGTCGCGGACGAGGTCGGCGATCTTCTCGATCAGGTTGCCGGGGCCGCCCTTCTTGACCATGAAGGGCAGCTCGGTGACGACGATCGCCTCCTTGCCCTGCTTGAGCGGCTCGACGTGCGCGCGCGCCTGTACGCGCACGCGCCCGCGGCCGGTCTCGTAGGCGTCGCGGATGCCGGCGCGGCCGAGGATGATCCCGCCGGTGGGGAAGTCGGGACCCTTGACGTGGCGCATGAGACCCTCGAGCTCGATGTCGGGGTCATCGATGTAGGCGACCGTGGCGTCGATCACCTCGCGCAGGTTGTGCGGGGGGATGTTCGTCGCCATCCCGACGGCGATGCCGGAGGAGCCGTTGACGAGCAGGTTGGGGAAGCGCGCGGGGAGGACCAGCGGTTCGCGGCGGGAGCCGTCGTAGTTGGGCGCGAAGTCGACGGTGTCCATGTCGAGGTCGCGCAGCATCTCGGTGGCGATGCGCGCCAGCCGCGCCTCGGTGTTGTGGCTGACGAACCCGTCCGTCAGGAACGAGTGATCGTCGGTGTCGACTCGGAGTGAATAGACAGCCTGAACGCCCGCGGGCTCTACCGAGACGACTTCGGCGTAGTAGTGGTCACCGGCAACCAATGGCTCCACAACCCGGCGCACCTCCTCGGACGCGATGCGATCGAGGATCGTGGTTCGGTCGCGCTCCCAGCGCTCGATGCGGTCCACGTTATGGCGACGCAGCCAGTCACGATCGGCCCACGGGCCACCCGATTCGGTCCGGATGTATTCGGAGACGAACGGCACGCGGTCGCTGCTCATAGCCCGACTCTGCAGGGGGATCGCGCGAAGGTCGCACAGAAGCTTGCGTTGCTTTGCACCCAGGAACCCGGCCCGCTCGGCGAACAGACGAGCCTCTCGCCTGTTGGTAATGACCGTCTTGTACTCGCCTCGTGGCGACGGCCCACAGCGACGGCTGACGATCCCAAACTCCAGCAGCAGGTTCTGCACGTCCGCGCACAGCTGCTCGCTGTATGAGGAATAAGAGATCTGGATCGTCTTGCGTGGTAGCAGCGACGACGATCCATCCCCGGTGAAAAGGGACTGCAGAAATGTGCGCTTGAAGGCCAAAGACCCTCGCCACACACGCTCCGGGACACGCTTGGCCGCGCTGCGAAAGCCCTGCAAGGGCGCCAGAGGGCTCTCACGGAACGCCGAGAGGTTTTGCACATCGAGCTCGAACAGATGACTGCCCGAGGCGATCACACGCTCGCTCACATAGCGGACTCCCCCAACGTGCTCATCATAAGCTGATACGACCGAGCGGAAGAAATCGCCGTCGATGTTGTTGAAGCCACCGCGTGTGTCCGAGACCCAACCCTCAGAAACGAAGGCACCCAGGAGGAGCGCGAGCGAGCGTTCGGATTCGCCCATCTCATGTCCGGGCATGCGCGGCGTGCGGTTCAGCACGACGTGGTCGCCGCTCTTCAACTCATCGAGGCGCTTCCACAGGAGCAGCGGCACGCCGACCATGTCGACAAGGCAGAGCACGGGGTGATTGTGGGTTCCGCACAGCGCGTAGCCCTCCCGCGTGCAGAGCTTCAGGGTGGCGTGCTCACCGGAGTGGAATAGGCGCGAAGCACGGACCGGGCGCGCGGTGCGGTCGAGAACCTCCAGATCGACGTTCAGATCGCTATCGGGCTGGAGTCCGCCCGCCAGATCCTCGATACGGACAGTCCCACCCGGCAAACCCACACGCGTGCTGCCAACAACGCAATACCGCATTGCGGCCGCTGGGTCGTCGTCAACTGAGCCAAAGTTGCCCTGGCCGTCGACGAGCTCGTTGCGCATCGAGAACTCCTGGGCCATGCGCACGAGCGTGTCGTAGATCGCGGAGTCGCCGTGGGGGTGATAGTTGCCCATCACCTCGCCGACGATCTTCGCGCACTTGGCGTAGGAGCGGGTCGGCCCGAGGCCAAGCTCGTTCATCGCGTAGAGCACGCGGCGGTGCACGGGCTTAAGCCCGTCGCGCACGTCGGGCAGCGCGCGCCCGACGATCACCGACATCGCGTAGTCGAGGTACGCGGTGCGCATCTCCTCCTCGAGCGCGCGCGGTTCGATGTTGCCGCCGGTCAGCGTGTCAGGAGTCGCCATCCCTCACCCCCTACACATCTAGATTGACAACGGCGCGGGCGTTATCCTCGATGAAGGCGCGGCGCGGCTCGACCTGGTCGCCCATCAGCATCGAGAAGATGCGGTCGGCGGCGGCGGCGTCCTCGAGCGTCACCTGCGCGAGCGTGCGCGTCTGGGGCGCCATCGTGGTTTCGCCGAGCTGCTCGGCGTTCATCTCGCCGAGCCCCTTGAAGCGCTGCAGTTTGACGCCCTTCTGCGCGACGTTCAGGACGGCCTGGCGCAGGGCCTCGAAGGAGGGGGCGCTTTCGTGGACGTCACCGAGGCGTACCTCGAACGCGGGCGTGCCGGCAAGCTCGATCAGCTGCTCGTGCACGGAGGCGAGCTGCCGGTACTCCTGGGAGTCGAACAGGGTGCGGCGGATGCGGTGGGTGCGCGCGAAGCCGGTGCGGGCCTCCACCGCCTTGACGCGCAGCTCGAGCGGGTCCACCTCGACCAGCTCGGTCGCGTGCGTCTCGCCCTCCAGGCCCTCGCGGGAGAGCAGCTCGATCGCCTGCTCGGCGTTTGTCACGCGCTCGCCCAGCAGCGTGGACTCCTCCAGGAACTGGACCATGTCGTGGCCGTGGGCGGCGCGCAGCGAGGAAGCCCACCCTTCGTACTGCTTGAGCAGGCGCGTGAAGCGCTGCCAACGGTTCTCCGTCAGCTTGAAGGAAGCGCCGTGGCGGTCTGCAATCTCGAACCTCTCCCACTTGTCGGAGAGCAGGATGTCCTCCAGCTCGGAGTCTTTCTCGATGTAGCGCTCGCGGGAGCCCTGCTTGAGCTTGTACAGCGGCGGCTTGGCGATGTAGACGTAGCCGGCCTTGATGAGGTCTTCCATCTCGCGGAACAGCAGGGTCAGCACGAGCGTGCGGATGTGGGCGCCGTCGACGTCGGCGTCGGTCATCAGCACGACCTTGTGGTAGCGGGCGTTCTCGATGTTGAACTCGTCGCGCACGCCCGTCCCGATCGCGGTGATCAGCGCCTGGATCTCGACGTTCTGCAGAACCTTGTCGATGCGCGACTTCTCGACGTTGAGAATCTTTCCCCGCAGCGGCAGCACGGCCTGCGTGTTGCGGTCGCGGCCCTGCTTGGCGGAACCCCCAGCGGAGTCGCCCTCGACCACGAACAGCTCGGCGAGCGAGGGGTCCTTGACCGAGCAGTCGGCGAGCTTGCCGGGCAGCGTCGAGTTCTCGAGCGCCGACTTGCGGCGCGTCAGGTCGCGGGCCTTGCGGGCGGCCTCGCGGGCGCGCTGGGCCTGCACGGACTTCATGATCACCGCGCGCGCCTCGCTCGGGTTCTCCTCCAGAAACTCACCAAGGCCGCTGTTGACGATCGACTCGACGAAGCCCGCCATGCCGGGGTTGCCGAGCTTGGTCTTCGTCTGGCCCTCGAACTGGGGGTCGCGGAGCTTGACGGAGATGACCGCCGTCAACCCCTCGCGCACGTCCTCGCCGGAGAGGTTGTCCTCTTTCTCCTTGAGCAGTCCGTGGTCGCGGGCGTACTTGTTGAGCGTGCGCGTGAGCGCGGAGCGGAAGCCGGACATGTGGCTGCCGCCCTCGCGGGTGTTGATGTTGTTGGCGAAGGAGTGGATCGACTCCTGGTAGGAGGAGTTCCACTGCATCGCGACCTCCACGGCGCCCTCCTCGGACTCACCCGCGAAGAACACGACCTTGCGGTGGACGGTCTCCTTGTTCTCGTTGAGGTAGGCGACGAAGTCCTCGATCCCTCCCTCGTAGCGGAACTCGGCGGCGTGGCCCTCGGCGCGCTCGTCGACGATCGAGATGTGCAGGCCACGGGTGAGGAAGGCGGTCTCGCGCAGGCGCTCTTCGAGCGTGCGGAAGTCGAAGTCGAGGCTCTCGAAGATGTCGGCGTCGGGGAGGAAGGTGACCGTGGTGCCGGTCGGCGCGTCCGTGGCCAGCTTGGCGCCGCGCTGGAGCTCGCCCTGGGGGGCACCGCGCGAGTACTCCTGCGACCACACGTGCCCGTCGCGGCGAATCTCGACGCGCAGGCGTTCGGAGAGCGCGTTGACGACCGAGACGCCGACGCCGTGCAGCCCGCCGGAGACCTTGTAGCCGCCGCCGTCGCCAAACTTGCCCCCGGAGTGCAGCACGGTGAGCACGACCTCGACGGCGGGGCGACCCTCCTTCTCGTGCATGGCGACGGGGATTCCACGGCCGTTGTCCACGACGGTGACGGAGTTGTCGGGGTGGATCGTGACGGAGACCTCCGTGCAGAAGCCCGCCAGCGCCTCGTCCACAGAGTTGTCCACAACCTCGTAGACGAGGTGGTGCAGGCCCATGACGCCGGTCGAGCCGATGTACATGCCGGGGCGCTTGCGGACCGCCTCCAGGCCCTCGAGTACCGTGATGTCCTGAGCGTCGTAGCTGGCCTCGCCGCCCACCGATGGGTCGTTGACGGCGCCCGACTCAGGGCCGGTGCGCCCGTCCGTGCTATCGCTGCTTGCGGCCAATGGGCCTCCTACTCCACATGACGTGAGAAAGCCCCGGAATCCGACTGCGAAAGACCGCGGACCGGGGCACTTGCGTATAGGTTGAACAATAGCACAAGAGCCCCCCTCTCCTGGCTGCACAAGGGGCTCAATTGCCTGCAAAAACCAGGTAAAACGCGCGTTTGTCTCAGGTAGCGCGGCAGCGCAGCTTGTGCAGGCGCTCCTCGCCGAGAGAGGCGTTCAGACGGACGAGCAGCTCAGGGGCCATCAGGTCGAGCTCCTGCGCCCACACCGCTGCTTCGCACTGCACGACCAGCACCCCGTCGCGCTCGGCGACCGGGCGCGCGGCGGCGGCGACCGCCTTGCCCACGGCCGCCTCCCAGCAGCTCTGCGTGCGGGCAAGCGTGCTCGCGGGCGCGAGTACCGTGGTGAAGCTCTCGAGCGCTTGCGAGATGGGCCGCGGGGCCGGTCGTCTCACGCCGCCAGGGCCTCCTGCAGGATCGCGCCGGAGGATACGCGCAGGCGCGTAACGTCCCCGGCACCACCGCCAGGGACGTGGGCGAGATCGGTGGTGGCGATCACGCTCTGCCCGCCTACCGCCAGCTCGCGCGCGACCAGCTCGCGGCGGTCGAGGTCGAGCTCGCTCATGACATCGTCGAGCAGCAGCAGCGGGGTACGTCCGCTGTGCGTGGCGAGCACGGAGCGCTCGGCGAGCAGCAGGGCGAGCAGTGCCAGACGCAGCTCGCCCTGCGAGCCGTAGCTGCGCAGCTCGCGGCCGTCGCGCAAAAAGGCGAGCTCGTCGCGATGCGGGCCGTGGGCGCCAAAGCCGCGCTCGAGCTCTCCGGAGAGTCGCTCTTGCAGCTCGGCCACGAACTCGTCGGGACCCGCCGCGCGGGAGCGCGGGCGGTACTGCAGAGCAACCTCGCCGGTCAGCCCGAGCTGGCCAGCGCGGACGGCGAACGCCTCGCGCAGCAGCTCCACCGCGCGGGAGCGGTCCTCGCGCAAGGCGATCGCGTGGCGAGCGAGCTCCCGATCCCAGGTGGGCAAGGTCGAGCGTGACGCGCGACCTGCCCGGATACGGGCAAGTAGTGCGTTGCGCTGAGCCAGTGCGTGAGCGTAGGCGCGGCGTGTGGCGGCGCGGGGAGGCCAGAGCGCGGCGACCAGGCGGTCGAGGTGGGCGCGGCGTGGAGCAGGGGAGCCCTTGAGCAGCTCCAAGCGGTCAGGTACGAAGACGCTGAGCAGCGGGCGGGTCTCGAGATCGAGCAGACGCTCGACGACTGCCCCATCGCAGCACATGCGCTTGACAGGCCTCTCAGTGTCGTCGTAGATGCCATAGCCCACACTCAGCTCGTGCGGGGCGTCGTCGTCGCGGACAGCCACGACAACGCGCATCGCCGGCTCGCCGAAGCGCACGAGCTCGCGCTCATTGCGGGTGCGCAAGGCGTGCCCGGTGCAGCCGAAGTAGAGGGCCTCCAAGAGGTTGGACTTGCCGGCGCCGTTGGGCCCGTGGACGATTGTCAGGCCCTCGCCCAAGCGCGCCTCCGCGCGGGCATAGGTGCGGAAGTCGCGCAACTCGATGCTCACGACGCGCACCGTTGCTGTCTCTGCCCTAGGTGTTTAGACGGATGGGCATGACTAGGTAGACGAAGTCGCCCGAGTCGGGGGACTCGATCAGCCCGGGACGCAGGGGACTGATCAGCTTCATGACCAGCTCATCGGTGTCGATGCTCTCCACACCGTCGCGCAGAAACTCAGGGTTGAAGCCGATCTCGAAAGGCTCTCCGTGGAAGGGCACGGGGATTGTCTCGCTGGCCTCGCCCACATCAGGGGTTTGAGCGGAGACGACCAGCTCGCCCTCGCCGAAGGCGAGCCGCAGCGGGGCATTCTTCTGGGCAAGGAGGCTGATACGGCGCACGACGTCGGCGAGCTCAGCCGTGGCGAGCCTCAACTGGTGCTCCACGGACTCCGGGATCAGCTGGCGATAGTTGGGGAACTGGCCGTCGATCAACCTGGAGGAAAGGACCACCCCGTCGAGCTCGAAAACCACCTGGTTCTGTCCTACGCCGGCGGTGATCTCGGCGCTCTGAGACTGCTGAGCAATGCGCACCAGCTCTTGCAGGGCGCGGGCGGGCACGTTCGCCTCCAGGCTGCCCTCAAGAGGCGCCTCGAGCTCCGTTCGCTTGATGCTCAAGCGGTAGGAATCCGTCGCAACCATTCGCAGCTCCCGGCCTGTCGCGGAGATCAGGATGCCGGTCAGGACCGGCCTGGTCTCATCACGCGAGGCTGAGCGTGCTACTCGCTCGACGGTCTGCACGAAGGCATCTGCCGGCAGGCTCACACGGCTGTCGGTCCCAGCCGTTGGAAGCGAAGGAAAGTCTTCTGCTCGCAACGTACGCAGGTGGAAGAGAGATCCGCCACAGACAAGCTCTACGTCCTGCTCTGCCGAGCGCAGCTCGAGGGTCAGCTGACCGGCGGGCAAGGCGCGAACGACGTCAAGCAGAAGTCGAGCTGGAAGGACGGCTTGACCAGGACGAGCCACCTCGGCTGCCAGTGGCACTCGAAGGCCGATCTCCATGTCGGTGGCTAGTAGCTGAGTTCCAGCGGGATCGACAGTGATCATCACACCCGAGAGAGCTTGAACGGCGCTACGAGTCGAGGCGACACGGGTCACTGTCTGCATTTGAGCTAGCAAGTCAGATGTCTCAAGACTGAGCTTCATCGACCAACACCATCAGGATGGAGTAGTAGGGGTTGTGGAGATGTGGATAGGGGGCACATATGCGGGATGGGGATGCTCTGGCTGTGGACTAGGTGTGGAAGTGTCGCAAGTCTGCCGGTCAGCACGGGTGCTGCTCGAGCTGTTCACGCAAGGTGTCCACAGCTCGTTTGGAGTTGGAGTCGGCGTGGATCTTGGCTGTAGTGCGCCGCCAAGCATGTAGAACGGTCGTGTGGTCGCGCCCCCCGAAGTGTCGGCCTATGGTTGGGAGCGACTCGCTGGTGAGCTCCCGTGCGAGGTACATGGCAATCTGCCGTGGCCATGCAACCCGAGCTGCACGGGATGGGGAGAGCAGCTCGTCTGGGGTGAGGTCGAAGTGCCGGCAAGCCGCCGCCTGAATGTCGTCGAGCGAGCTTGACCGGGGGGTTGTGTGGGGATAGAGGTTGTCGAGGACCTCGGTAGCCAGGTCACAGGACAGTGGCCGGCCGGTAAGCGAGCTGAAGGCGACTATTCGGATGAGGGCTCCCTCCAGCGCCCGGACATTGATCAGGACCCGCCGCGCGATTATGTCGAGGGCGAGGGGGTCTGCGAGCTCGAGCTCATCTTGTTGGACACGCTTTCGGAGGATGGTCAGGCGTGTGCTGATGTCCGGGGGGCGGATGTCGGCGACGAGGCCCGCCTCGAAGCGCTCGCGCAGGCGGTCCTCCAAAGCTTGGAGGTCCCGCGGAGGGCGATCAGAGGTGAGCACCAGTTGAGCGCCGGCTTCGTGGAGGGTGTTGAAGGTGTGGAAGAACTCCTCCTCGGTGCGAGCCTTGCGCTCGAGGAACTGGACGTCGTCGACGAGTAGGACGTCCACCCGCCGGAAGCGAGCCTTGAAGCTGTCCATCCGGCCCTCTCCGAGCGCCAGCTGAAACTCATTCGTGAAGGCCTCTCCGGTGCTGGTTCGCAGGCTCAGACCTGGGCTGTGGGTGAGCACCATGCTCGCTATCGACCGCAGCAGGTGGGTCTTGCCCACTCCAGGCGGCCCGCAGATGAAGAGAGGGTTGTAGGCCTGGCCGGGCAGCTCTGCGACTGCCAGTGCGGCGGCGTGCGCGAGGCGGTTGGAGTCGCCGATGACGAAGTGCTCGAAAGTGAACCTGGGATTGCCTAGCGGGTCGGGCGGAGCCGGCGACCGAGGTGCCGGCCCCTGAGCGCTGGCTGCTGTCCGTTCGCCGGTGAGGTGGAATGGTTGTGGTTCCTGTCCGCCCCGCTCGTGGCCTGGAGGGGTCGTGTCGCTCTGCACGACATCGACCGTGACCGAGGGTCCCACAACGGTTGCGACGCAGCCTTGCAGCAGCCGCCCGAAGCGTTCGCAGACCCAGCCAAAGGCTTGTGGAGAGGCCTCGACTATCAGCGACTCGCCGGTGAGCTCCCGCGCACGCAGCGGCTCGAGCCAGACGCGGTAGGTCGATTCGTCAACGGCAGCGGCGAGCTTGCCTTGCACGTGCGACCAGATTTGCTCCAGCTGTGTGCTCACGGCAGCGTCGATCCGCTCCTTTGAAGGGGATGAGAGGGACTTCGAGGGGGGCCCAGGACCCCGGCCGGCCGAATATACCCAAAGCCAGGGGCATCTCTCCAGCCAAGCGCGCCTGCGGGCCGCAATTGGCGAGAAAATCCGGAGGTGGGGAGCGTTGTGAGGCGCGAGTGCATCGGTGGCACGGGCTCTATACTCTTGAGGCCCGGCGGGATCGCACCCAAGGCTTCCCGCCAGGGCCCGTTGCGGGATAGCTCGAAAGCGATCGATGAAGCGCACCTATCAGCCCAAGAAGCGTAAGCGCGCCCGTGCACACGGGTTTCGCGCGCGGATGCTCACGCGTAGCGGCCGGCTGATCGTCAAGCGCCGCCGCGACAAGGGTCGCAAGCGCCTGTCGGCGTGACGAGATGGCGCCGCGACCGCCCCGCCGCGCTGCCCACAGAGGACGACTCTCTCGAAGCGCTGAGTTCGAGCGGGTGTACCGTCATGGGCGCTCCTCGGCCAATCGCCACCTGGTGCTCTACAGCTTCCCCAATCCGTCGGCCGAGCGCCCACGCTTGGGACTATCGGTGTCGCGGAAAGTCGGAGGCGCGGTCGAGCGCAACCGTGTGAAGCGCCTACTGCGTGAGGCTTTCTACAGAGTGGAGGGCGATGTCGGCGGCGGCCAGGACGTGGTATTGGTCGCCCGCCCTCCGGTGAGCGAGTTGGCCGAGCGCGAGGGGCTGGAGGGAGTGGGTGCGGCGCTTGGGGAGTTGCTCGAGCGCGCCGGCCTGCGCGCTGGATCGCTCGAACGGCGCGAGGGGGGCTCGCGCCGGTGAGCCCCGCCGAAGGCTCTGGTCCAAGGGCCTCTCCGAGCCGCGCCGCTCGTATGGCGCGCGATGTGGCACGTGCCCCGATCGTCGTCTATCAGCGTGTGATCTCGCCAGGCCTTCCTCGACGTTGCAGGTACGAGCCGACGTGCTCACGCTACGCGGTACAGGCGATTGGGGAGTACGGCATACTGAGGGGCTTGGTGCTCGCCGCCTGGCGCTTGATCAGGTGCAACCCGTGGAGCCCCGGTGGGTATGACCCGGTGGGAGCCCAGCGAGTGTTCAAAGCCGGACCACCGGCCCACGCACGCCGCTGACGCGGCCTGAGTGGCGACGACGCGGACGGAGCTCTCCACCCACATGCCGATTCTTGCGAACATCATCGAGGAAGCGTTCTCGCCGCTGATCGGCCTCTTCGAAGCGATCCTCGTGTTCATCCACGAACACGCCGGCCTCAGTTGGGGCCTCGCGATCGTGGGGCTGACGATCGTGGTGCGCGCGGTGATGATGCCGGCGACGTTCAGCCAGTTCCGCTCGATGCGCAAGATGCAGCTGCTCGCTCCGGATCTCAAGGTGCTGAAAGAGAAGTACAAGGACGACAAACAGCGCCAGCAGGAGGAGATGATGAAGCTCTACCGGGAGAACAAAGTCAACCCGTTCGCTTCCTGCCTACCGCTGGCGTTGCAGCTCCCGGTGTTCATCTCGCTTTTCTACATGCTGCGCACGGATCTCAAGAAGCACATCTGCGGCTCGAGCCTCGTGTCGCACTACAACGCGCTGCACCACACGGCAATCGCCAGTGTGGGGGCACTCCCTTCCAAGTACATCGAAAAGACCAGCTGCCAGATGGTGGCGCCGCACTCGGCGAAGTTCCTGTTCGTGCCGGACATCACGGCAAGGGCAACCGGGGTCGTGCTGGTGGTGTTGATCCTGCTCTATCTGGCTTCGCAGATCGTCTCGACCCTGCTGATGAGCGCCAGCGCCGAGCCAAGCCAGCGTTGGCTGATGCTGGGGCTCCCCCTGGTTTTCGTGGTGATCCTGTTCAGATACCCAGCGGGCCTACTGATTTACTGGATCACCACGAATTTGTGGACGATCGTTCAGGGCTACTTCGTCCGTCGTAGCATCGGGCTACCCCCTGCCCCGCCTGGCAAAGGCTCCCTCCCACCCTCGCCACCTGGCAGGGGAACCTCTCCCCCGTCGACGAACGGCAAGGGCGGTGGTTCGAGTGGAGCGCCTGCACTGGCGGGCGTAGGCGTGGCTGGCGCTCCCCCTCCACCACCTCGTAAGAAAAAGAAACGCTCAGGCCGACGCCGATGAGCGAGCGGGCGGACGAGCAGGACGCGCTGGAGGACCCCGCCGAGCTCCTGGCCGAGGTGCTGGAGGAAGTGGCGGACGGCCTCGGCTTGGAGTGCGAGGTGTGCGTGGAGGCACAGGATGGTGTGCTGCGAGGCTGCCTGGAAGGCGAAGATGTGGGCCTCCTGATCGGCCGCCGCGGCCAGACGATCGACGCGGTTCAGCATTTGGCGCAGCGGATCGTCTTCCATGGGGGCGAGGCGAGAACCCGGGTGGTGGTCGACGCCGACGGCTACCGCGAGCGTCGTGCACAGACGTTGCGCGAGGATGCGGACGCCGCCGCTGATGAGGCCCTGCGGTCGGGCGCAGCGGTGGAGCTCGATCCGATGCCGGCCTCGGAGCGGCGCGTCGTGCACGAGCACTTGCGCGATCGCGGAGACGTGCGCACCCACAGCGAGGGCGAGGAGCCGGAGCGATACCTGGTGGTGTCGCCGCTCGATGAAGCGGACCCGTAAGCCGCGCTGTCGGGCTGTGGGCTGTTTCACGTGAAAAGGAGGGGCTCGACGGCGACGTCATCGAAGTTGGAGCGCCTGTGCGGTCGGTATGGTTTGAGCGAGCGTCAGCACGACCAGCTCGATGCCATCTTGCAGGCGCTGGCAGCCGGTGAGCATGTCCCGACCGCGGTGCGTGACCCCGCGAGGGCGGTGGACGTGCACCTTGCTGACTCGCTGGTAGCGCTTGAGCTAGACGTGCTCTCGGCGGCGGGAAGGATTGCGGACCTCGGCGCCGGCGCCGGCTTCCCCGGACTGGCGCTCGCGGTCGCGTTGCCGGGGAGCGAGATCAGGCTCGTGGAGGCGCAGGCACGCAAGTGCGTCTTTGTCGAGAGGGCCTGCGCCTCGGCACAGGTCGCAAACGCGCTGGTCGTTTGTGCACGGGTGGAGGAGTGGATGGAGGGGTTGGAGACCAACGACGTGGTGCTCGCCCGTGCTCTGGCTGGGCTCGCGGTCGTGGTCGAGTACGCCGCACCCCTGCTGCGGGTGGGCGGAACCCTGGTCACTTGGCGCGGGCGCCGCGATCGTACGGAGGAGGAGGCTGGGGAGCGCGCGGCCGAGCGGCTCGGCATGGAGTTGGTGGAGGCCCGCCGGGTGGAGCCGTACACGGGCGCGCGCGACCATCACCTCCACCTCTATCTGAAGGTTCGAGAGACGCCAGAGGGGTTCCCGCGCCGCGCCGGGATGGCGCGCAAGCGACCACTTTCAGGATGAGGAGAGCGCTCCCCGCGCGACGTCCCGACCGTGGTCGGCGCTAGCGTGCCGATCACCATGGGAACCGTTTACGCGATCGCGAACCAGAAGGGCGGGGTGGGCAAGACCACCACAGCCGTGAATGTGGGAGCGTGTATTGCGGAGGCCGGCTATGAGACGCTGCTGGTGGACGTCGATCCGCAGGCGAACGCGACGGTGGGACTCGGCCACCAGCGCGCCCGCACGCCGGGCCTGTATGAGGTCCTGACGGGGGCGTGCGGCGCCGATGAGGCGCTGGTGGAGACCCCGATCCCGGGATTGCGGCTGCTGCCGGCGGGCCCGGGCCTGGCGGGCGCCAACGTGGAGCTGCCCCGCCTGGAGGGGTTCGAGGCCGTTCTTCGCGACGGCCTGCAACCGATCAGGGGGGAGTTCGAGTACGTCCTACTGGATTGCCCGCCGTCGTTGGGCCCGCTGACCGTGAGTGCGTTGGTGGCGGCGGACAAGGTGATCGTGCCGGTGCAGACGGAGTACTTCGCGCTCGAGGGCTTGGCGGGTCTGCTGGATACGCTCGAGTTGGTACGCCGTGAGCTCAATCCCAAGCTCAAGGTGGCGGGAATGCTGCTGACGATGCACGACAACCGTACCCGCCTGGGGCGTGATGTCGAGCGGGAGGTGCGGGAGCACTTCCGCGAGTTGGTGTTCCAGACGGTGATCCCTCGTAATGTGCGCGTCGGCGAGGCTCCGAGCTACGGCCTGCCGGTAACCCACCATGACCCGCACAGCGCGGGCGCGGAGGCGTACTTCGAGCTGGCCAAGGAGGTAGCGGCCCGTGGCTGAGAGAGCCGCTGATCACGTCCTCGCGGCGTCATCGGGCGGGGCCCGTGCCAAGCACTGTGCCCCTTTCCCTTCCTTACGAGGCCGCGCCAGCGACCCTCTCAGAGGGTGGAGTGGGAACTGGCGACAGGAGTCGTCAGGGGGGGCGTCTCAATGAGCCCTCCGAAGCGCGGGATGGGGAGGGGGCTGGAGGCAATTCTGTCGGTGTCCTCAGCTACAGGGACCCAGGAAGAGCTGCGCGAGGTGCCTGTGGAGTCGATCTCACCCAATCCCCGCCAGCCGCGGAGGCGCTTCGAGGAGGAGGCGCTGAACGCGCTCGCGGGGTCGCTGGGTGAGCGGGGGGTGCTGCAGCCCGTACTGGTGCGACCCAAGCCGGAGGGGACGTACGAACTGGTCGCTGGCGAGCGCCGCTGGCGTGCCGCTCGGATCGCAGGCCTGAAGACGATCCCTGCGTTGGTACGACCCCATGACGACGCGGCGGCGCTGGAGCTGGCCCTGATCGAGAACATGGCGCGCGAGGACCTCAATCCAGTGGAGGAGGCGCGGGCGTGCGCGGCGCTGGTGGAGGAGTTGGGCCTCACGCGCGAGCAGGTGGGCAAGCGCGTGGGCCGCGGCAGGGTGGCCGTCTCAAACCTAGTGCGCCTGCTGGACCTGCCGGACGAGGCCCTCGAATTGCTGGAGGAGGGAACGCTCAGCGAGGGCCACGGCCGCGCGCTGCTGCTGGCCAAGGACCACACCGTCCGCCGGCACCTGGCGCGCACCGCGGCAGAGGAGGGCTGGTCGGTGCGGACGCTAGAGGACCGCGCGCGCCGCGGCAATGAGGGATCTCGGGAGAGGTCCGGAAAGGAGCGGCAGACCCGGCCCAGGAGACCCCGTGGCGTTCATCCCGACCAAGCGGCGGCCGCGGAGGAGATCGAGGCGACACTGGGTGAGGCGCTTGGCACGGAGGTCAAGGCACGCCCCCGCGCGGACGGCGGGTACAGGGTGGAGCTCTCCTTCGACTCCAGCGCGGAGGCATTGGCATTCGCGGAGCGAGTGGGCGCCGGTAGGCCGGCCTGACCTCGCAATGCTTCGGCCCCGCTAGCTGTCGCTAGAATCCACGCCCGCGGGGCGATTAGCTCAGCCGGTTAGAGCGCTTCTCTGATAAGGAAGAGGTCCCTGGTTCGAGTCCAGGATCGCCCACTGAAAGATTTGGCTGGAAGGCCGCATGGGTACTGGGGATTCGCGCTCTCTCCAGTCGGCTGCTTTGGACGCCGCATCGGCTCGAATATGCCCGGTTCTGCTACCACTGGTAGCAAATTGGTAGCACGAACGGAGAGGGGCGCTCAGCGGTCGTATGCCCCGCCACGGGGCTTGACGGCTGTCACCACGATCACGCAGGCGTCGGAGTCGAGGCGGATGAGGGCTCGCCAGTCGCCGACGCGCAGACGCCACTCGCCCGGTCGGCCCTTGAGGCTACGCACATCACCCGCAGGCAGGCGCTCGACTGCCGCGAGGATGCGTTCTCGTTCGTTGCGGGGGAGCTTGCGTAGGGCCTTCGTAGCAGGGGGCGCGAGCACCGCGTCCCACTCGGGCAGTTCAGGCGTCAGCGCTCAGGCTCCGCGCGCAACTCGGCTATGCCGACTGCCTCGCCTCGCTGGTAGGCTGCCCAGCCCTCATCGGATGCTGCGCGGTCCTCATCGGTGTAGGGCTCGTCGTCAAAGGGGATTGCCTCCAGGGCTGCCACCATCGGGTCCTTCGCGTGCTCCAGGTAGACTCCGGCGGCATCCACACTCTCGTCGGGCAGCTCATCCACAAGGCGGTGCAGCTCGGCTCGCGTCATGGGCTAAACGTAGCACCAGGACCGCGAGGCCACGAGCCGATCTCGTGCTCGCAGCATCCGCTTCCGCAGCGCCTCGACCGGAGGGTGCTGGTAGCAATTTGGTAGCACGCCACAGACCGCTCCGAACCGCATATGGCTCCAACAAGCCAGATCCGACCCCCCGAGGTCGATCCCTGATAAGGAAGAGGTCCCTGGTTCGAGTCCAGGATCGCCCATCGCTGAATCCCCTGCGATAGAGCGGAGTCGTAATGGTGAGGGGATGTCCGCTGCCTCTGTGGTGCTCTGTAGAAGCGCTACGGAAGCCTTGAGTGTCGTTTGGCTCTCCAGGCGCCCCTACCCCAGCCTTGGCGCGGACGTGGAGTAGCGAGCATAGCCCTGGACCCTCGCTGCTGTGGGGCCCCCATGTCCGGGCACCCAACGCCAAGAGCCATCCGCGCGAATAAACCCGCTTAGAGGACTCTTCCAAAGCTTGACATTCTCCGCATAACACGCTAAAGATACAGTCGTCAAGGACGACGCCATCAAATCACACTGCGAGCACCTGTCCGTTCTTTCCAACTCTGGGAGCATTTAGATGCCTACTCTCGCTATCCGATCACGCTTTGTGCTGGGAGGTGCAGCCCTACTACTAGTAGCGATTGCAACGAGCGCAATTGTGATTTCAGGGACCTCGACGACCCACGCTAGTTCACCTTCAGTAACGCCCTCATCGGCGGCCTTGGCCCATTTTGGGATATTCCGCCAGACAGCCGTTGCGTCCGACGCTCTACCGTCCCGCCTTTCCCGGCGTATCTCTGCCGGTACGCTAGCTCGGCGGCTCCCCACTGTTGGTCCGACATACGCTCAGTGGGCGACTCTCGAAGGAGATCGGTTGTGCGTTGTAGACAAATACACTCCGGTTGGTGGACCGTCAGATCAGGGTGGAGCGTGCAACAGCGCCAGCTATCTCGAAAACGAACATCAGTTGCTTGTCTCGATGTCCCAGACCGACGACACGACAAGTACGCCACCCTCCCCAGGGCAGGCCAACGTGATTTCGGGTCTGGCTCCCGATGGCGTTACGTCCGTGACGCTTCGCTTCGCCGACGGATCACAGCAGAGGGTGCCAGTCGAAAATAATGGCTTCATGCTCAATTTGGGAAGTTCGCCAAAGACCTTGGCCAAAGTCACTTGGACTGATGCTTCTGGCCAGAACCACAGCGAGTAAGCCTACTACCGACAAGAAACGTATAGGAGATATAGATGTCAAAGCTGATATCAGCACTTTCAGGTATCGCGCGAGTGACGGCTTGCGTCGGTGCGGTGGTAGCGGTACTTGCGCTCATCCCCGCCTCGGCGCTGGCCGGAGGACCTTTTTGCACAGGGAATCGTGCGGCGAACTCGTCTTGCGAAGGCACGAAAGAGTATGTGATAGGCGACTCCAATCAGTCAACTAACGGCGGATGGTCTTGGGTCTGGGTATGGAATGAAGGCCATGGCGGATTTGCTCGGGAATGTCGAAGCGGGAACTGCTACACATTTGCCGAATTGGAAGGATATAACTGGGGGAAGGAGCAGATGGCCAATATCTCAGGCAAAACCTATTGGTATGAACCCCAGTGGTGGTAAACCTATTGGTATGAACCCTGGTGGTGGTCGTAACCGCAGTTCACGCTGTAGGTATGTCGTGGCGGTCAGGGATCACGGGTCGGTGGCGGTAGGCGTTTGGCCGTGTGGAGCGGCTGCTGCCCCCGACGTCCGCGCGGCGGTCGCGGCCTGCTCGACGAAGTGCTTGCTGAGTGTCGTCTCCTGCCCCTGGTAGTTGGAGCCGACGTCGGCGCCGTATAGTTTGTCGGGCCGTTCGAGCATGGTCTCGAACGCGAGCTTGCAGATCGGCTGTCGGTGTTCGACCATGAACGGAACATCGCGTGCCCGCACCTCCAGGGCGGCGCGCGAGCCGAACTTGCGCCCGGTTGCGTCGTAGCCGAAGCCGGGGTCGAAGAACCCGGCGTAATGGGTGCGAAGCTCGCCTGCCGTGGGGTCGTAGGCCATCATCTCCGCGGCGTAGTCGGGCGGCACGCACACACCCTCCGCGGACAGCAGGAGGTAGAAGACCTCGGGGTCGAGGACGATGCGGGAACCGGCCTCTGGGTAGACCGGCTCCCAGTAGTCACGCCACCTGTAGTGAGCTTGCAGCGACACGTCGAGGCGGTTGCTGTTCTTCTTGGCGCGGTAGCCGACGATCCGGTTGTGGGGACCGCTGAGATCGACGCTCAAGAACAACCCGTCGGCGATCGCCAAGTCCCCGGCCGGTAGAGCGTGCATGTCCATGTAGAGAAGTGGGAGCTCCTCGTGAATGCGGGCCAACTCGGAATCCCCCACCCGCGGGTCGCCGGCGGCCAACCGCAGCTGGTTCAAGCTCAACAATGACTGGACGCGAATCGCGAACGAGCGCGGGACCACCTCCAGGTACAGCTTGCCCCGGTAGCCCGCCGGGATCTCGTCGAAGCGGTGGTTGCCATCGGTGATAACGCGCGTAAAGACGTCGAGGCGACCTGTTGAGCTCTTGGGGTTGGCCTTCGCGCGCACGTGGTTCGGGAGATCGAGCTCCTCCACGAGCGGGATCAGATACGGCCGGTCGCGCTCCAGTGTCGCGCCGTCGCGCAGGTCGAGCCGATCGAGGGCCAGATCGCTGACACGGTCCATCACCGGGGACCCGGCGCTCGGCAGGAAGCTGCAGCGCAGCGCCCACGCATGGTCGGCGAGCCGCAGGTCGATGCTCGCCGGCTGGATGCTCTCGGGGTGGATGCGGAAGTCGCCGGATGAGATCCAGCCCTCGCTCACTGCTCGCCGGAGCCCTTGGCTGGGGACCACGCCGCGCGGGCCGATCTCCGATCGGCTGGTCGGCTTCTGCTCGCCGCTCGCCTCGGTTGTCTGTTGGGGTGCCCAGGTCACGTCATCGTTCGAGGTTGGTCGCGGAAGCTTGCCAGACATGCCACCACGGCAGCCCTTCGGCTTGATGCCTGGCCCCGCCGCGACAAAAGATCGCCGCCCCCTCGGACGTTGGATTTCAACTGGCTGCGCATGCGCAGGGCGACTGTGGGGAGTGATGACGTTGACAGCTGGGCGGTTGGACCGATGGACGGCGCTCTCGGCGCTGTGCTTGACGGTGGCGCTTTGGGGCGGTCTCCGGCCCGCGCTCGCCCGCGCCGGGACCGCCACGCCGACATTCGTGCAGGCGGCGACGGGGCACTCCAGCTCCGTGGCCAGCTTGGCGGTCACGCCCGGGTCGCCCGTGACCGTGGGCGATCGCCTGGTGGTCGAGGTCGGGGTGTGGAGCGAAGGGTCGGCGACCGCCGCGAGCGTGGCCGACTCGGCGGGCAACGGCTATGTCGAGCTGCTGCACTTCAAAGCCTCCGACAAGACCGAAATGAGCATCTGGACCGCGCCAGTCACCGTCGGCGGGGGGACTCGCCCGACGATCACCGTCAAACCGTCGAGCAAAGCCGACGTGGGTGTCGCGGCGCTGGAGTACGCCGGGGTCTCGACGGTGTCGGACACGACCGTCGTCGATCGGTCGATCTTCAGCACCGGAACGACCAAAGCGGCAGAAACCGTCCTGTCGGGGGCAACTCAGCCGACGACCGGCGCGAACGAGCTTGCGATCGGGTTCTACCTCGACTCGGGCTTCGGCGACACGCTCAGCGGCGGCCTGGGGTACACCACGCGAGCCAACGTCTCACCGGACGGCAACATCGAGCTCCTCGCACAGGACGCCGTTGTTCCCACCGGCGCTACGCCCAACCCGGCCTTCGGCACCGGCCCAGCAACGACGTGGTTGACCTCGACGGTCGTCCTGCAGTCCGGCGTATCGGGCCCGCCGACCGCGCCCGGGGCGCCGACGGCGATCGCCGCAACCGCGGGGAACGCCTCCGCGACCGTAAGCTGGACCTCGCCGCCGAGCGGCAACAGCCCGATCACGAGCTACACGGTCACGCCGCACATCGGCACGACTGCGCAGCCGGCTACGACCGTCACGGGCTCTCCACCGGCGAGCAGCGCGACGATCACCGGCCTCACGAACGGCACGACCTACACGTTCACGGTGACCGCAACCAACGCGATCGGAACCGGGCCGGCCTCGACGGCTTCGAACCCGGTGACGCCCAGCGCGGAGTCCCCCGGCGAATGGGGGCCGTTGATGAACTGGCCGTTCGTGGCGATCCACCTGTTCCTGCTCTCGACCGGCCACGTCCTTGCGTTCGACGGCTGGCAGCAGCCCGAGCCCACCTACACATGGAACCCGACCACCCAGGAATTTGCTTCGGCCAACGCGCCGGACAGCATCTTCTGCTCGGGTATGGCGCAGCTTCCGAACGGAGAGGTGATGACCGTCGGCGGCTACGGCGGGCTCACGACGGGCAACACCGGGATTGTCGACACCTCGATCTTCGACCCCGCGAAGGGGACCTGGACGCGGGTCGCCAACATGCACGATCCGCGGTGGTATCCGTCAGTCACCGAGCTGGCCAACGGCGACTACGTGGCGATCAGCGGCAACTCGACG
The DNA here is from genome assembly GCA_050696515.1 of Solirubrobacteraceae bacterium. Taxonomy (GTDB): domain Bacteria; phylum Actinomycetota; class Thermoleophilia; order Solirubrobacterales; family Solirubrobacteraceae; genus Palsa-744. The sequence continues at coordinate 1,397 of JBOGYA010000009.1, read as the reverse complement.
AACCCCAACACCTGGGCCGACACGCCTGAGGTCTACGACCCCACGGCCAACACGTGGACGCTGCTTTCGAAAGTCTCGACACCCCAGGTCCACGAGGAGGAGTATCCGTTCTCCTACCTGGCGCCGAACGGCAACGTGTTCACGATCGGCCCCTCCGAGGACGTCTCCTACGAGCTCAACGTCGAAAACCAGACCTGGACGCCGGTCGGGGGAGCGAGCGGAGTCACCAACGGCTCGTCCGTCATGTACCGGCCGGGAAAGATCCTCTACAGCGGCGGCGCGCCGAGCGTCATCAACACCACCGCCGCGTCGGCGAGCACGTCGATCATCGACCTGACGGCCGCGACGCCGAAATGGCAGCAGATCGCACCGATGCACAACGCGCGCGTCTACCACACGTTGACGATGCTCGCCAACGGGGAAGTGCTCGCGGTCGGCGGCGAGCCGACCAGCGATCAGGAGATCGTCACGAGCGGCGTGCTGCCGACGGAAATCTGGAATCCGAGCACAGAGACGTGGTCCCCGGCGGCTCCGATCGCCGCTGCGCGCAACTACCACTCCACGGCGATGCTGATGCCCAACGGGACGGTCCTCGTCGCCGGCGGTGGGCACCCGAATGGGACCGGCGATCCGGGCGAGTTCTCAGCCCAGATCTACTCGCCTCCCTACCTCTTCGACGGTCCGCGGCCGACGATCGCCACCTCACCCACCGCGTCGACGTACAACGCGAGCATCACGGTCTCGACGCCCGACGCGGCGTCGATCGGGTCGGTCAACCTCGTCTCGCTCGGCGCCGACACCCACCAGGGCGACATGGCCCAGCACTTCGTGCCGCTGTCGTTCACCGCGAGCTCCGGTTCGCTGACTGTGCAGACCCCGGCGAGCTCGGCGCTCGCGCCGTACGGCAACTACATGCTGTTCATCGTCAACAACAAGGGCGTGCCCTCGGTTTCCGCACCGTTGAGCCTCAGCGCCACGCCATCCGCGCCGGCGGCGCCGACCGGGGTGAGCGCGACGGGGGGCGAAGGCAGCGCGACGGTGACATGGACCGCTCCGTCGCCGGGCACGAGCCCGATCACGAGCTACACGGTCACGCCGTACATCGGCGTCATTCCGCAGCCGGCGACGACGATCGCGGGCTCACCGCCGGTAACGAGCGCGACGGTCACGGGCCTCACGAACGGCACCGCCTACACGTTCGTCGTGACCGCGACCAACGCCGTCGGCACTGGGCCGGCGTCGGCGGCGTCGAACACGGTCACCCCCTCCGCTCCCACCGCGCCGTCCAAGCCGACGGGGCTCACCGCGAAGCCCGGCAACGCGAGCGCCACAGTGAGCTGGACGGCTCCCGCGGCCGACGGCAGCCCGATCACGAGCTACACGATCACGCCATACGT
>JBOGYA010000008.1:0-25456 GCA_050696515.1 Solirubrobacteraceae bacterium | reverse complement strand
CCTGCACACCTGGCAGGCGCCGACCCTGTACGGCCACGGCACCCCGACCCGCGACTACGTGTACGTCGAGGACGTGGTGCGCGCCCTGCTGGCCGCCTCCGGTCGCCGCGGCACGTTCAACGTCGCGACGGGCGTGGAGACCGATGTGATGACCGTTTGGAATGCGCTTCGCGCCGCGGCGTGCGTTGTGGTGGAGCCGGAGCTGGCGGCGCTTCGCCCAGGGGAGCTCCAGCACAGCTGCCTGGACGTAACGCGGGCCGAGCGGGAGCTCGGCTGGCGCGCGGAGGTCCCGATCGCGGAGGGGCTGGGGCGGACTTATGCCGCGCTGGTGGAGGAGTTCGAGAGGGCTGAGAGCGCGCGGTAGCGGCACCGGTTCGGCTGCACGGGTTGCATGGGTCGCGCGAGTGGGACCACGCGTCGCGCGGAGCAGGCAGGGCTTAGGGAGGCGACGAGGACCTTGGGTGCTCGGCATGGCCGCGTGCGGGTCGCTAGCATCGGGTCCCCTGGCCAGATAGCTCAGTTGGTAGAGCACACGACTGAAAATCGTGGTGTCCCCAGTTCGAATCTGGGTCTGGCCATGACAAGCTAATCGATCAGGCGCCAGAAGCTAGCTCGTCGATGTGCTCTGCTGGTATGCCCTCATGCTGGCATGCGCGCAGGAGACGGCTGTCGGCGGTCAGGAGGGGCACGTCGACCGCCTCGGCTGCAGCCGCGTAAGCTGCGTCGTAGGCGCTCATGCGATCACGAAGCGCCCAGATGCGCGGCAGCCGAGGCGCCGTCGCGTCCAGCACGATGTCGAGCTGGCCTAGCCAGCGAAGCGCTGCGGCGCCATCCGTAGCCGCGACGGTGCGTTGCCGGACGAGCCTTCTCAGCGCGCTCGTAGCCTCGATCAGACCGTGGGCGGCTGAGACGAGCGTGAGCCGCGTTTGCGGGTCGGCGTAGCGCTCGAGGAGCGCTTCCGCTCCGGCACGGTGGCGCCCGTCGATCACGAGCTCGACAAGCACCGAGGCGTCGGCGGCAACAAACGCAGCCTCAGGTGTCGCTACCAGGTCGCTCCTCGCGAATCAGCTTGGCAACATCCGTCTTCACGGACGGGCGGCTCCTCTTGATTTGCGCGACCAGTTCCGAGCGCTTGATCTGGTCGAGTCCAAGGCCGCGTTGCAGAGCCTCGATGGCGCGCCGGTTCTTCGACACGCCGTTCGCGCGGGCATCCGCTGTGAGGGCAGCGTCCAAATCGGGGGGGACGTTCCGCAGGTAGAGCGTGGACATGGAGATGATGCTAGCACATAGATAGCGATTTGCTTGCATACTTCGGCCTGACTGCAGCTGGAGGCAAGGGGCGGTCTATCCGCAAATTGCGCCCTTTCGTAGTTCTGGTCATTGAAAACAGCCCGCTGGTGGAGCTAGCCTACGGAGTCGAATGGACAGCGCCAACAGTACCGGCAACCCGATCGCCAACACCCCCGATCAGCACGGCTTCGTCATGGCCGGGCTCCAGACGGTGTTCCTCGACCACCTGGCGATGTTCGCGATGCAGAACCACATGTACCAGGCGATCCTCGAAGTGTCGCTGCCGCCGTACGCGATGAGCGCGTACGTCGCGGACCGGAGGGCCAACCCGGGGCAGGTGTACATACTCGGCAACAGCCAGTCCGACCTCTTCACGATGCCGCAGGTCCAGACTCGGCAGGTCGCCGCCTTCGCCGCCGACGTGTTCCGCGGCGTGCCGCAGGAACCCAACACCGACACGCCGCTGATCCACAACGTCACCGTCACGATCGACCGCGTGGTGTACTTCCGGCACTTCGACTACACCGACGCGTACCCGCCGTACCTCGCCTACGTCCTCTACGGCGCGGGGACCGAGGCCCACCTATCGCACCGCATGACGAAGGAGCCCGATTTTCAGCAGGTCGTCGACCTGGCGGAGCTCCCGGCGTGGCTGCCGCCACTGCAGCTGCGCTCGCCGGTCGCGATCGACTTCCCCGCGCTCCCGTACACCGGGAAAACTCCCTGCGCGAACCCCCTCGCCGCACCCGCGTACGAGGTGCTCTACGCCGGCCAGCCGCAGCGCTATCCGGTGCGGATCGGCACCAGCTTCTATTTCGACACCGCCTCGCTCAACCACACCGATCCCTGCCGGCAATAGGCCGGCGCCGGCGGATCGGCTTCACGCCACCACTGGGAGGACGCAATGAAAATCAGTGACGCACACCATGCAGCCTTCGCCAGGTCGCTCGAGGCGCAGGCCGCCGCGCTCGCCGAGTGCCATCCGGAGGAGCTGCTGAGCGCGCCCGGCACGTCGAGCCTCGCCGGGTGGTTCCTCGGGCCCAAGGCGGAAAACCAGGATGTCTTGCGCAAGCTGATCGTGGGCGCCCTGGACGCGCACTGCCAGGCGCGCAGGGACTACTTCCCGGCGGACCCCGCGTACGTCACCGAGGAGGTGAAGGCCAGCCCCGAGTACAGGGACACCGTCGCGTTCGTGGAAGCGCGGCTCGGCTACCTGTTGAAGCAGCTCAGCGGCTCGGTGCCGTTCTGGAGCTACCGGTGGCAGTCGCACATGAACTGGGACCTCACGATGCCGAGCATGGCCGGGTACTTCGCCACCATGCTCTACAACCCCAACAACGTGGCGGCGGAGGCCTCGCCGGTGACGACGCTGCTGGAGATGCAGGTCGGCGACGACCTCTGCCGGATGCTCGGCTACACGGTCCCCGCGGACGACAGCCCCACGGCGATCAAGCCGTGGGGGCACATCACCTGCGACGGCACGGTGGCGAACCTCGAGTCGATGTGGGCCGCGCGCAACCTCAAGTACTGGCCCGTCGCCGTGCGCGAGGCGCTGCGCGGCAGCCCGCAGCTCGCGCCGGCCAAGTCGATGGCTGTCGACCTCCCGACCGGGGGCAGCGGAAAGCTCGTCGAGCTGTCGGGCTGGCAGACCGTGAACCTCGGGGTCGACACGACGCTCAGCCTGACCCCGCGCCTGACCAGCGAGTACGGCATCCCCGCGAGCGTGGTCGGCGAAGTCTTCGGTGCGAGCTGCCCGTACAGCCTGCAGAACATCGGCATGTTGGAGCTATACCGGCGCTTCCTGCCCGACCTGAAGCCGCGAATGCCGGCGATGTTCGGGCCGTCGACCATGCACTACTCGTGGCCAAAGGCGGCGGCGGTACTCGGCCTCGGCTCGAACAACATGCACCCCGTCCACGTGGACCTGTACGCGCGGATGGATGTCGAGCACCTGCGCAGCCGCCTCAAAGAGTGCGCCGCCGAACGGCGGCCGGTGGTCATGGTCGTCGGGGTCGCGGGCTCGACTGAGGAGAGCGCGGTGGACCCGTTCGTGGAGATCGTGCGCGTGCGCGAGGAGTGCCGCCGCGCGGGGCTGGAGTTCGAGCTGCACGCCGACGCCGCGTGGGGCGGGTACTTCGCCTCGATCCTGCGCGCGGACCCGCACGCCGCGCCGGAGCTGCGGGCGGTGCGCGCCAAACGCGAGTACGCGCCCGCGATGTGCATGAGCCCGTACGTCGTCGCGCAGTACGAAGCGCTGTCGCACACCGACTCGATCACCGTCGATCCGCACAAGGCCGGCTACTGCGCGTACCCGGCGGGCGGGCTGTGCTACCGCAACGGCGCGATGCGCGATCTCGTCGCGTTCACCGCGCCCGTCGTGTACCACGGCGGCGTCGATCCCACTGTCGGCGTGTACGGGATCGAGGGCTCCAAGCCCGGCGCGGCGTCGGCGGGCGTGCACCTCAGCCACCGGGCGATCCGCACCGACGAGAGCGGGTACGGGCAGATCCTCGGCAAGTCGTTCTGGAGCAGCAAGCGGCTGTACGCGGCGCTGATCACGATGGCGGGCGAGGAAGAGAACTTCACCATCACCCCGTTCCAGCGCCTCCCGGCCGAAGCCGCCGGCGAGCCGCCCGCAAAGGTCCGCAAGCAGTACGAGTACGTACGCGACGAGATCGTCCCCAAGACGAACGGCGAGCTGCTCGCCGATCCCACGGCGATGAAGCTGTTCCGCGAGCTCGGCTCCGACCAGATCATTGTCGCGTACGCGTTCAACTTCAAGCACAGCGACGGGACGCTCAACCGCGATCTCGCGCTCGCCAACGAACTGAACAACGCGATCTTCACCACCCTCAGCCTGCAGAAGCTCGAAGGAGCGCACGTGCCGAAAGTGCCGATGTTCGTCACCTCCTCGGAGTTCGAGCCGCAGACCTACGGCCAGCCGTTCGTCGACGAGTTCGCGCGGCGGCTGGGGGTCGAGGCCGAGCCGGGAGAGTCGATCGCGTTCCTCGTCACGACGACTATGGACCCCTGGTTGACCGACACCGCGAAGGGGAGCTTCGTCCCGACGCTCATCCAGGTCCTGCGGCAGACCGTCGAGCACTGCATCGAAAAGCTCAAGCAGGCCCCGCGAGCTGCTTGAATGCGAGCGCATGAGCGCGAAGAAGTGGACGACCGAGCAGATCCCCGACCAGAGCGGCCGCACCGCGATCGTCACAGGAGCCAACAGCGGCCTGGGGCTGGTGTGCGCGCGCGAGCTCGCGCGCAAGGGCGCGCACGTCGTCCTCGCGTGCCGCAACGCGGAGAAGGGCGCGGCCGCGCTCCAGGAGATCGCGCAGGCGGCGCCTGGCGCGCAGGTGGAGCTGGCTGCCCTGGACCTTGGCAGCCTCGCGTCGGTGCAGGCGTTCGCGGAGCAGTTCCGCTCCACCCACGACGGCGCGGACGTGCTGCTCAACAACGCGGGCGTGATGGCACCGCCGCGGCGGACCACCGCCGACGGGTTCGAGCTGCAGCTCGGCACGAACCTCCTCGGCCACTTCGCGCTGACGGCCCGCATGATCGGCGCAATGGAGGGGCGCGCGGACGCGCGCGTGGTGACCCTCTCAAGCATCGCCCACAAGACAGGGCGCATCGACTTCGAGGACTTGCAGTCCGAGCGCCGCTACAACCGCTGGCGCGCGTACGGGCAGTCGAAGCTCGCGGACCTGATGTTCGCGCTGGAGCTCGACCGGCGCCTGCGCGCGGGCGGCTCGAGCGTCAAGAGCATCCCCGCCCACCCGGGGTACGCGGCCACCAACCTGCAGTCGGCCGCAGTACCGACGGCGGACCGCCTCGTGATGGTGGTGACGAACGCGCTGCTGGCGCAGAGCGCCGAGCGCGGCGCGTGGCCCCCGCTGTACGCGGCCACCGAGCCCGGCCTCGAAGGCGGCACCTACATCGGACCCGACGGCGTCGGTGAGTTTCGCGGCCACCCGCGGCCGGTGTCGCCGACGCGCGCGGCGCGCGACGAGGCCGTGGCCGCGCGACTGTGGGAGGTCTCCGAAGAGCTGACCGGGGTGCGGTTCGAGCTGTCAGCCGACGCGCCCGCGTAAGCCTGGCGGGACTCGCCTCGGTTGCGGGTTAGGTTGGATCGGCCTTCGGCCCGCGGCGTACGGAACTCGTGCCCCCGCTCTGCGCAAAAGGCGAAGGCGCCTACGGCGTGAGGCCGGTCCGCAGCCACACTCCGCTGGCGGCGAAGAGGTGGCGTTCGTAGAAGCGGATCGCGTCGGCGTTGGTCGAGATGACGAACACCGACAGCTCGTCGGCGCCCAGGAGGCGCAGCTGCTCGCGCACCGCCTCCAGCAGTGTGGCCCCGGTGCCCTGGCCCCGCTCGCCCGGGAGCACCGAGAGGGTCTCGAGCTCGCCCGAGCGCTCGCTCGGCCACGTCGGAGAGCCGTCGTGCAGGTGCACCATCGCGTAGCCGACCGGCTCCCCCGCGCGCTCGGCGAGCAGCAGGAACGAGTCGGGTTCGGCGAGCCACCGCTCGTACTGGGCGCGCCGGAGCTCCCAGGAGGTCGCGCGCTCGCGGGTGGCCCCGAGGTCGGGGGCGACGCCCGCGTGGTGCTCGCGCAGCGCGTTCCACAGCGGCTCCACGAGCTCGAGCTCGCCGGGGCGCAGGCGCCGGATCGACAGTCCGCTCATCTCACGGCCACCTATGCGACCCGCACGGCCACCCATGCGACCCGCTGGCGAGGTGAGCGGCGCAACGACACCCGCGTCAGTCGGCCGGCGCCTTGCGGGGCCGGCGCGGTGTGCCGCGCGATCCGGGGCGCCGGGGCTGGGGCGGGTTCTCGGCGCGCTCCTTGGCCGTCATCTGCCGGATGCGCAAAGTGCCCTTCTCCACCTGGTCGCGGATCTCCGCGAGTTTCTCGGCCCGCCGCTCTTCCTGTCGCTCCCACATCGTCTTCATATTGCCTCCAGCGTGCCGGGAAACACGGAAGATGCTTGGGGGCAGCGACCGGCGACCTGCACGATTTCGCCGCGAGCACTCGCGGCCTCTCGATTGAGGATAGCCGAACCGCGCCGCGTTGCCCGGCCCTGCCGCGCGGGCGCTCGGAGCCTTGAGATCGACTGCTCGCGCTGTCTCTCACCGGAGTCCTCGACGGCTCACCTTTTGAGCCGGCCGCTCACTCCGCCCCCTTCACACACGCGCTCCTCCTACCGCACCAGTACCACGACCCGTTCTCGAACCGCTCCCTTGCGCCTCAGGGGCCGTCGTCAGAGGTCACGCAGTCTGTGCCGCGGGCGCCCGTTCACGGCTCACGAGCCGCTCGATGCCCGCGGTGCAGACCCCCAGGCTGACGAGGGCGGCGAGGACGATCGCCGCGGCGTCTGCGCTGGAGAGCACGTGCTCGGCGAGCCCCAGCGAAGCGACCGCCGCGGGCACCCCGAGCTGTGCGCTGGCCGCAAGGCCCGCGGCCAGGGGCCGGCGGGTCAGGGCGACGGCCAGCAGGTGGATCGCGACGTTCAGCGCCGCCAGCGCGCCCGCGAGCGCGAGCAGCGCCGGGTGGTCGACGAGACCACCGAGGTCCAGGTGGGCGCCGAGGACGACGAAGTAGAGCGGGATGAAGAACCCGTCGGCGACGCCGCGCATCTGCGTCGAGAGGCGTTTGGGCCCGCCGATCAACGCGACCGTCACGCCAGCACCGAACCCGGCGATCAGGATGCTCGTGCCGCCCCGCTGCGCGATCCACGCGAGCACGAACAGGACGAGCAGCGAGAGGCGCAGGTCGAGCGCCCAGTGGCGCTGCTTGGAGAGCCTGCGCACACGGTGCACCCACCGGCTGCCGGCCAGCAGCCGGGCTACGCCGAAGAACGCCAGCACCCCGCAGGCCACCAGCACCCCTCCGAGCGCCGCGTGGCCCACGCGCGCGGGTTGCAGCACGATCGGCACCGAGAGGATCGTGAGGACGTCGGCGATCGTGACCTGCGCCATCACCACCATCACGTCCGGGCCGGCGATGCCCGTCTCCTCGAGCGCGGGCAGCAGCACGGCGGCCGAGCCCGAGGCGAGCAGCACCACGTAGATCGCCGCGTGGCCCGTTCCCGTGAGGCTCGCGGCGAGCAGGCCTCCGGGGAGCGCGAGCATGCAGACGATGCCCGCGAGCACCCCGCCGCTGCGCAGCGACGCGGGGAGCCGGCGGTCGCGCAGCGGCAGGTGCATGCCCACGGTGAGCATCAGCATCGCGAACCCGATTTCCCCGAGGAACGACACCGTGCCGTTCGCCGGGTTCACCGCGTCCAGCACGGAGGGGCCGACGAGCACGCCGGCGAGGATCTCGCCGACCACCACCGGCACGAACCACCGCCCGGCGCTGCCCAGCGGGCCGCCGAGGCCGGCGAGCACGATCACGATCAGCGTCTCGAAGCTCACGGTGAGACGGCCAGCGTATGCCTTTGGGCCGAAGGCCCCCGCCCGCTCAGCTCCGCGCCGCGTGCGCGCGACACATGCCTCCGATCAAGCTTCGGTCAGGTCCCCCGGACGAACGCTCTGATAGTCACTGGGGGCTGGCGCGCCGGCGAGCACTCCCAATGGGCTGCAGCGGGTGGGGGGCTCTTGACTAGAGAAAGAGGGGCTCGGCTCGCCGGCATCCTGCCGGCTGCGCCACCCTCTAGCCCCCCACCCGCTCGTCGTCCCGGCGGTAACCCAGGCGGGCGGAGATGCGATCGGCGGTGGAGATCAGGTGCGGGCCGAGCGCGTCGACCAGTTCCTCCATCGAGATCATCGAGCTGTGCGCGGTCATCGACGCGGCGGCGATCGTCTCACCCGCGCTCGAGCGGATCGGGGCGGCGATCTCGTACAGGTCGGGGGCGAGCTCCTCCTCGGCGACGGCGAGGGGCGCCTCGCGAATCTGCTGCAGCTCTTGGCGCAGGGCGGTCTTGCTCCTGATCGTGTTGGGGGCGCGCTTGGCGAGTTGCAGGTCGGCGAGCCACTCGCGTTGCAACTGGTCGGGCAGGTTGGCGAGCAGCAGCTTGCCGGCGGCGGTGCAGTGCACCGGCAGCTGCGAGCCGGGAGCGAGGTCGAGGTCGATCAGGCGCTGGCCGCGGCGGGCGCCGCGTAGCCAGTCGACGAGCCGGATCTCCGGGCCGTCGAGCACCGCCGCGGAGACGGTGAAGCCGGTTCGCGTGCACAGTTCCTCCAGGTAAAAGTGGGCGTGCTCGTGGAGGTCCATGGCGCTCATCGCCGAGATGCCCAGGTCGGTGACGCGCAGCGCGAGGCTGTACTTGCGCCTGGCGCCCTGTTCGAGGTAGCCGAGCCGTGCGAGGGTGATCACGTAGCGGTGGGTCGTCGAGCGGCTCATGCCGAGCTCGTCCGCGAGGTCGGCGATCCCGAGCACCGGCCGTGCGGGCGTGAAGCAGCCCAGAATCGCTAAGCCGCGCTCCAGCGATTGCGAGAAGCGCGGTTCGTTCAGGATCGGGATCGCGGGCGCCCACTCGGCAGCGGCCACCGGCGGGTTTGCTCCTACCCGAGGCATGGTCTCTGCGGGTCGGCCGGCGCCGCAGCCGAGCAGGGCCTGATGTCCAAGTTCGTCATCTTGGGCGATCATGACGCCTGCTCGGCTGCATAGCCAAGGAATCCGTTCCGATTGGAACAAAAGCGTTCCGATTGGAACAACCTCAGCCTTGACGGCGCCTGCGGAGGATTACCCGCGACCCCGCGTGGGGGGTGACCATCACGCTACGCCACCCCGCTCGCTCTATGCGCTCGCTGGCGGGCAGCACGAGCCGCGTTGCGAGGATCGTTTGCAGCACCGTTCGCATCTCCAGCATGGCGAGATGCTGGCCGAGGCAGCGCTTGCGCCCGCCGCCCCACGGCAGCCATATCCGCGGCCGCGGCGGGGAGCCCAGGAAGCGCTCGGGGCGGAGCTCGTGCGGATCGGGATAGAGGGCGGGGTCGTGGTGCAATAGATAGATGCAAGCCATCAAACGGGTCGGCGGACGGTAGGTCCATCCTCCGATTTCGATCGGCTGCGCCACTGCCCGCGGTACCGCGAACAGAAAGACCGGCCTATGTCGCAGGACCTCGTGGATTGTTGCTGTCAGGTACTCACTGCCGGCTTCGCCGTCGATCTCCTCGATCAGCCGCTCCTGTACCGCCGGATTGTGCGCGAGCAACTGGAAAGCCCAGGCGAGCTCTGAGGCGGTCGTCTCGTGCCCGGCGATTAGCACGGACACGAGGTTGTCGCGCACCTGCCGGTCGGACATGGGGGAGCCATCGGGGTCGTGCGCCGCGAGCAGGATGTCGAGCAGATCGCCGCCGCCCCCGCCCCCGCACGCGCCCCGGCGCTGTGCGATGAGCGCGGAGATCGACCGGTCAACCTCCTCGCGCCGGTGCACGAACCGCTTCCATTGCGTTCGCCACCCGGGCAGGTGGCGTAGGCGCGGCTCCTGCAGGAGAAGGCTCGCCATCACCGGCAGCATTCGCAGTAGCTGCCCGTGCAGCTTCTCGAACACCGAGTCCTCGCCACCGAACAAGGACCGCATGATGACCCTCAGCGTGAGCGTGCGCAGGCGCGGATGGGTTGCAAACGTCTCCTCGAGCGGCCACGACGCGACCTCCTGTTGGACGACCTCGGCGATCATCCTGGCGTGCCCCTGCGCCACCCGCCGGCTGAAGGCCGGGAGGATCGCGTTGCGCACACGCATGTGCTCGTCTCCCTCGAGCAGTGTGAACGAATCCTCACCGAAGAGGGGGGCCACGATGGCTCCGCCTACCCCCGTGTGCAGCACACTCGGGGGCGCTGTGAGAACCGCTCGGATCTCCTGTGGGTCTGAGAGGAAGACCAGCGGCGGCATGTCAATCGGGTGGACGGTGAATCGGTTGCCGTAGCGTGCGCTACAGAGCTCGAAGTAGTCGAGCGGCCAGAGCCGGCAGGCCAGTGTTTGGAGTGCGGCCGGGAACGGCGCCGTCGGGGGGAGCCCGGCCCCGATTTGGGCGGCTGTCCGAGGTGAATCGGTGAATAGCATGTTGTGTCTCTCCTGACTTGTGTGGGTGGTCTCTAGGTGGAGCGCTGGGCGTAGGCGATGCGCCACATGCGCAAGATGGGGAGCAGCAGTTGGGTGAGCGCGCCGCCGGCGCTTGCGAGACTCCGAGTGCTCTCGCGCATCGCTCGCGTGCGGGCGCTGTCCTTGGTGAGGTACATCGCGACCATGCAGGTCGCGATCAGGGCGTGGCGCTCACCGTTCTGGAGCGCGAGGGCCTCGCGCAGGCAGCGCTCCACGAGCTCGCGTATGCGCTGCGTGGCGAGCTCGGGCGAGGGGTAGTGGGCCACGTAGCTGTGGTCGCCGCTCGCCGCGTCCTGCGCCTGGTCGGCGTAGCTGTCGAGCATCGTGGTCGCGGCCGAGATCCATGGGAAGTAGGCGCGCCTGACCCGCTCGATCTCGTCGTCCGCGCACGCGGGGTCGGCGGCGAGCGCAAGCAGCGCATGGATCGTGAGCGAGGCGCTGGCCGCCCCCGTCAGCTCGAACCAGGAGGCCTCGGGTTCTGTGGGGAGCTTCCGCGCGGCCCACGCGCGCAGGGCCGCATCCCGGCGGCCCGGATCGAGCTCATGATTGATACCGAGCACTTGGGCTCGAGTCGCCTCCTCGACAGCGGACCGGCGGACCCGCCCATATGAGGGCAGTTGGCTGGCGCTCCGGCGGCAGGCTTCCACGAGTGCGCGTAAATAACCGTCGTCTTGGCTCCACGGATGGTGGCGATAGTGGTCGGAGATCGGCGCATTCGGATCGAGCGCCTCGATCAGCGCGAGGTGCAGCTGAAGGCCGTTCGCCTGGCCCGCCGTCGCGCCGCGCTCGTTGACGGTGTCGAGGAAGTCCCACGCGATCTCGTAGGCGACCAGCAGGCGCAGCAGGCTCCTGTCGCGGGTGCGCGGGAGGATTGAGAACAGCGCTGCGCCGTCGGTGTGCCCACGCTTGCCGGCGAGCGCGCTCAGCGCGTCCTGGCGGATCGGCGCGTCGGGGATCCCCAGAGCCGCCGAGCGCCACGCGCGCACCTCGCGAGCGACGGCCGGCAGGCCCCACGTGAGCTCCCGCACCACGGCCGCGAGGAGCACCCGAAATTCTCGCCCCGAGAGCAACGCTTTGGTCGGGGGTCCTGTGGGAGGTGGCCGCCCTCGCGTGTCAGTACGCCGGGCTGACGGTCCTCGGAGGCACACGCACTACGAGGAAGCCCGGCAGGGCAACGACCAGGACGGCCACGACGCTGACCACCGTGAAGCCATACACGGCGGCAAGAGCTTCCACATCGAGCGAGATCGGAAAGCCGGTAGAGCTCGCCAGGGCATGGCTGACGACCAGCTGGCCGCACAACCCGAAGACGGCGCCGATCGCACAACCGGCTGCGATCAGCAGCGCGCTCTCACAGCACAACCACCTCCACAGCACCGCCCGGCGGTAGCCCTCGCACTTGATGAACGCGACGAGATCGCGGCGCTGCCAGATCATCGCGCCGAGCGCGCCGGCCACAGCAAGCATCGCGGCTATCAGCACGAGCAGCCTGATCTGCGTGAGCCGCGAGAGGCCCTGGCTTGCGAGGGCGTAGTGCAGTTGCTCGCGTTCGGCGGCGGTTTCAACAGCGAGCCCGGTCTGAGGCCCCAGCGCGCGCTGAACCAGACCGCGTACCGTCTTCGTGGAGACGCCCGGCTCGGTCTGGATCTCATAAGCGCTTGGGGCATCGCTCTCCCAGGCGCGCGCGTAGGTGTCGGCGTTGAGGATGATCGCGCCGGGGGGCCATCCCAGGTTTGTGCTCAGCGCAGCGACCCGCAGGGTGGTCGGGTGCGGAGAGGGAAGCGTGAATGCCTCGCCGACGTGCAGGCGGTGTTCTGAGGCGAGCGCCTGCGAGAGCACCGCCCAGCCGCCTTTCCGCACCCTGGCGATCGCTGTGGCGAGGTCACCGCTCGTGAGCTCGCTCGGAGGGATCGGCTGTCCGCTGGCGCTCGGTGGCGCAAGCACCCACAGACGACGGTCGCCCCAGTTCAGGAAGCTGCCACGGTACACGCCGAGCCCGCGGACTCCCGGCAGGTGAGCGAGGGCATTCGGCTTGGAGCCGGTGAACGGGGTTGTCGCGAACGCATTGGCTTCTCCCCTGGGTGTGACCCACACGTCGGCGGCGGAGTCGATGCCGTGCGCGGAGGCGTCGAGGCCGCGCTGAAGGTTCGATTGCGAGCCCTGGACCGCAACGGTGCCGAACACGGCGATCGCCGCGGTCGCTGCGATTGCCAGTGAGCGGACCCGGGTCGGGGGAGTGCGCAGCTCGGTGACCGCGATGATGGGCGACGCTCCGTTGAAAGGGCGCTGCGCCCACTCGAAGAGGTCTACGAGCCCGTCGAACAGGAATGGCAGGAGGCACACGAGCGCGACGATCAGCGTGAGGTCCCCGAGGCTGGCCGCCTGTGGATGGACGGTCAGGATCACGGTGGTGAGTCCCAAGGACAGGAGTCCGGCCATCAGGCGAGCAGCGATCCACCGGCGGGGCGCTCCCTCGGAGATGCTCTCCCCCCGCAGGGGGCGCGCGAGGATGTCGCGCAGCGGCCAGAGCACACCCACGCATGCGGCCGCAAACCCGGCGCAGATGGAGAGCGCGATGCTCTGCCACGTGACGATCCGCGCGTTGCCGACCGGGAACGCGAACGATAGGTAGCCGGGGGTGGAGTGGAAGACGGCGATCGACAGCAACTCGCCGAGCGCGAGGCCGAGGATGCAGGCGAGCACGCTGAGCACGGCCGCGTCGAACAGGAGGATCTGGACGATCATCCAGCGGGTGGCGCCCTGCGGTCGGAGGTCGTCGATCAGCTTACGTCGCGAGGGCACCGTGATCAACATCGCGTTGAGTGCGAACATGAAGCCGACGAGTGCGCTGATCGCCGAGAACAGCGTCTCGCCCTGGTTCTCAGGAGCCGCTGCCACCCCGAACAGCGTCGAATCGAAGCCGCTCGGCTCGATGTCGATCGGTGCGGTGGCGGTGAGGCGAGCGAGCCCTGCCTGCACTTCGCGGTCCCGTCCCGGTCTTGCCTGGACGAAGATCCTGGTGATCCTGCCGCGCATCCCAGCCAGGTGCTGGGCGTAGCCGACGGGCGCGAGCGCGACGGGGCTATGTACCAGTCCGCCGATGTCGGCTTCCCCGAGCGTGGCGCCCAGCAGCGTCTGCACCACGCTCGCGCCGATCTGGAGCTTGATCGTTTCCAACGGGCCGGCCCCGATTTCGCCGGCGAGCGGGGCTGGCAGCGCGATCGCCCGCTGCGCGGCGAGCTGCTTGGCCGAGAAGCGCCGCAGCAGCGCTCCGGCGACGTGCGCAAAGCGCGGGTCGGTGCCGATCAGGTCGACCGATCGCCGCGCGCCTCTGGGCCCGATCACGTTCGCCTGCTGCTCGAGCACCGGCAGAGCGATCTGCACTCCCGGGACGCGCCGCACCGCTCCCAGCAGCCGTTCGTCGAAGCCGTCAGGACCCCTGGCATCGAGCTGGAACTGGGTGTTGCCGACGATCTGGCTAGTGAGCTGAGAGACCGAGTGGGTGAGGCTTGTGCTCGCCACCTGGGAGGCGAACAGCAGTGCCACGCCAACGGCGATCCCGAGGATCGCGAAGCACTCCTGCACGAGCACCGCCCGCGCTCGCAGCCGTGCGCGGTAAAGCCAGAGAACATCTGAAAGGCTCATCCGTGCCACCTTCACACCAGCTCTCGCGACGGGGGGGTGGCCCCGAATGCCTGATCGGGCTTGTACTCCTCGAGGCGCCCATCGCGCAGTTCGCGCACCTGGTCGACAAAGGCGGCCGCCTGGGGATCGTGGGTGGCGAGTACGATCGCCGCGCCACGCTCGCGGCAGAGCTCGCGCAGCAGTCCCAGCACCTCCCGGGTGCGCTGCGTGTCGAGCGTCCCCGTCGGCTCGTCCGCGAGCACGAGCTTCGGGTCGGTCGCGAGCGCCATCGCGATCAGTACGCGCTGGCGCTCGCCCATCGAGAGCTGCTCGGTACGGTGCAGCATCCGCTCACCGAGTCCGAGGCGCTCCAGCAGCGGTTCGATCGTGTCCCTGGCTCCGCGCTTGTTGGAGAGCCACAGCTTCAACGAGGCGTTCTCGATCGCGCGTGCCCCGGGGATCAGGTTGTGGGGCTGGCCGACGATCCCCAGGTGGCGCAGCCGGTACTCGTCGCTCTCCCGGTGCGACATCGCCGATACGTCGCGGCCGTCCACCAGCACAGTGCCGCCATCGGGAGGGGAGAGGCCGGCGATCAGTTCCAGCAGCGTCGTCTTGCCCGAGCCGGAGGGGCCGTAGAGCGCCACGAACTCGCCCGCGGCGACCTTCATCGAAACGCCGTCCACAGCGCGGATCGGTTCGCCTTCCCCGACACGGTAGTGCTTGACGAGATCCCGGAGCTCGAGCACCGGCGGAGACACTAGCTTCCGACGCGGCGCGAGCCGTAGCGCCGGCGAGCGCTACCGGGGAAGTCGATCACGTCCGCCTGCCCGCCTCCCTGCTCGCAGAGCACGCTCAGTCGCCCGCCTTCCAGCGACCACACCCGGTCGGCGATCAGCGCCGCCTCGAGGTCGGTGCAGCTCATCAGCACGCCGCACCCCAGCTCTCCCGCCAGCCCTAGCAGCAGCTCGCCCGCCTCCTGCGTGCGGCGCATCCCGAAGCCGTCCATCAGGTCATCGACAACCAGTAGCCTCGGCGAGCCTGCGATCGCGCGCGCGATTGCGACCAGCAGCCGCTCCCAGTTGGAGAGCTCCGCCCAGAGCTGCCCTGCGCAGTTTGCCGCCCCCACCCGCTCGAGTGCTCCTATCGCCAGATCCTGCGCCTCCCGTTGCCCGCGGCCGCGGCCGATCGCCAGTGGCAGCCCGACGTAGTCGAGCACCCTGAACTTGACACCCGTGCCCTCGCGATGGGTCCATGCGATCTCGCTCCCCAGCAGCCGCGAGCGCTCCTCGTCGGAGGATCGAGTCAGATCGACATCCCCGAGCCACACCTCTCCCGCGTCCGGAGCCTCGATGCCGGCCGCGATCTTCAACAGCGTCGTCTTGCCCTCCTCGCGCGACCCGACGACCGCCGCGACCTCCCCCTGTCCGATCTCAAGCGTCGCGTCCACGAGGATCCGCATCCTGCGCTCGCCGCGCGTGTACCCCTTGCAGACCCCCCGCAGCGCCAGCAGCTCACTCATCGTCGTCGCCCGGGGGGTCGTCCTCTCCGGGGTCTTCGAGCTCTCGCCGCAGGCGCCGCAGGCGCCTGGTGCGCATTCCCCAGAGCATCGCTTCGTCGGTCATCAGGGCGCTTCGCACTCTGCCACTCAGGTCGGTGCCGCCGTGGGGGCCGAGGCGTTTGCGCTGCCACTCGAGGTTCAGCCGCGAGCTCGCGGCCGCGAACTCCAGCGCGCAGGCCTGCTCCTCCTCGCGGATCGCGAGGATCAGATCGGGCACGTCCTCCTCCCCGGCGAGCTCGAGCTTGGCGTGCACCGCGTCGCGCAGTGCGAGGGGCGCGGCGGAAGACGTGCGCAGCCAATCGCGGAACTCTTCGATCCCGTCGGGGGTCGCTTCGTAGCGATCCAGGGCGCGCTCTGCGCCCCGCTCGACCATCTGCACCAGCCCTTGCTTTTCGAGACTGGGCAAGCTGTTGTGCGCGACCGACCGCGACCACTGCCCGTGGGGAAAGCGTTCGACGAGCCGCGTGCCCAGGCCGTTGACGGTGTCCGTCTTTTGGACCACCAGACCCAGGATGGCCATGCTCGCGGTCATGTCGCCCTTGCGCGGTGGTGCCATTGCGAGAGCATAATCGAAATCCGAGACAGATGTACTTCTTCCTGAATGGTTCCGATATACCGGACAAAGAAAGACAATTGTCAGCGCAAAGGCCAAGCTGCCTGGCGGGGGCAAGGGTGGGGGTCCGCGGCCGCGCGAGCACAGGCCGCTGGTTGCTATCCGTCTGCCTGGGCGGGCTTGGGGAACTCGATGACTTCGGCTTGCGTGACGGGCTGCTCGGAGAGCACCCCCAGGCGGCCGCGCTCCAGCGACCACACACGGTCGGCGATCAGGGCGGCCTCCAGGTCGGAGGAGCTCATCAGCACCCCGCATTCCAGTCCCGCCGCCAACGCGAGCAGCAGCTCGCCGGCCTCGCGCGTGCGGCGCACCCCGAGTCCGTCGATCACGCTGTCGAGGACAAGCAGCCGAGGCTTGCAAGCGATCCCGCGCGCAACTCCGACCAGCACTCGCTCCCAGTCGGAGAGTTCCGACCAACGCCGCCGCGCACATCCGGCTGCCCCCACCTGCTCGAGCGCCTCCGTCGCGAGGCTCCGCGTCTCACGCCGTCCGCGGCCGCGTCCCATCGCCAGCGGCAGTGCGAGGTAGTCGAGCACCTCGAGCTGCACCCCCATGCCTTCGCGGTTGGTCCACGCGATCTCGGACCCCAGCAGCCGCGAGCGCTCTTTGTCGGTGAGCAGGGTCAGGCTCTCCCCGCCCAGTCGCACCTCCCCCGCGTCGGGCTGCTCGATGCCGGCCGCGATCTTCAGCAGCGTCGTCTTGCCCTCGCTGCGCGACCCGACGATCGCCCCGACCTCCCCGGAGGAGACCTCCAGGGATACGTCAGCCAGCACGCGCAGCCGCCGCCCGCCACGCCGGTAGCTCTTGCTCACCCCCTGCAGCGCCAGCAGCTCACCCATCCCACCGCAAGCATGACGCATCGGAGCCCATCGCGAGCTGCGTGGCCCCGGCGGGGCGCCTGTCGAGCGGCGCCTCGTGCGCGCTCCCGCGAGGGACCTCTCCAAAGGATGGGCCGCGCAGGCCTCAGTGCGATCACGCACTGTGCTCGGTGTGGTCACGTGACGCTGCCCACGGCTACGATCGCGTCATGCGAAGGGGGCGCTCCTCAGCGCGGCGCGGCGCGGCGCGGGTCTGCTGTGCGGCGACGCTTGTGATGTGCGCCGGTTGCGGGCGCGCCACAACCATCACCGCGAGGCCCACGAGCGACCGAGTGCGGCCATCTGCCGCGGTGACCCTGCCCCCGCCGGCGGTGATCGCCGCACGCTCTGCGCCCGCGAGGACGTCGGCCCGAGCCAGGGTCTCTGGGAGCTCCTTGCCCACGCTCCAACGGCCCCCCATCAAGCAGGACCCAATCCTGTTCCCGGAGAGTCGCAAGCGGGAGATGGCGCTCTACGCGGAGCGCCATTACGGAATCGACACGTATCGCCTGATCGCCCCGCACGTGATCGTAGAGCACTACACGGAGACGCCCGACCTGCAGTCCACCTACGAAATCTTCGCACCCGACCACCCCGACAGCGAGTTGCACGAGCTGCCCAATACGTGCGCCCACTTCGTGGTCGACCGCTCCGGCGCGATCTACCAGCTCGTGCCTGTAACCATCATGTGCCGTCACACGGTTGGGCTCAATTACACCGCGTTCGGGATCGAGAACGTCGGCTACAGCGATCGGGAAATCCTCGACGACCCGTCCGAGATGCGAGCCTCGCTGGCGCTCACGCGCTGGCTGCGCTGCAAGTACCGAATCTCGATCGCCAACGTGATCGGGCACAACGAGAGCCTCTCCTCGCCCTACCACCGCGAGAACGTTCCGAGCCTCCGCACTCAAACTCACGAAGATTGGCGGCGGGCGGACATGGATGTCTACCGCGCGCGGTTGCGACGCCTTCCCTGCGGTTGACCGTCCGGGGCGCCGCCGGTCTCGGCGCACCCCTCGCCAGCGATCTATAGGATGCGGACTGTTGGCTCTCATTGGCTAAATGGAAAATCCGGCAACCCTTGACCGACCCGCAGCAACCCCAGCAATCGCCCGCGTGTCCTCGTTGCGGCACTCCCTCCGGTGGGCACGCGTGGTGCCAGAAGTGCGGCCTGAACCTGCGCATGCCCTTTCAGGCCGAGAGTGCCGCACAGCGGCCCGAAGCGCCGCTGCCGTCCACGCCCTTCGCGCGTGCGTGGGAGCGTGCCACGCGCACGACCGATCCGATGGTGGTGGCCGGCGTAGCGGTGGTGATAGCCGTGGCGGCAGTGATCGTCGCCATCGTAGTTGCGACCAAAGGCCACGGCGACGGCGGCCAGCTGTCCGGCGTGGCGGCGGTGAGCACGATCCCCGTGGAAACCACCCCGGTAGACTCAACGCCCACCGAATCGACGCCCACGGAAACGACCGCGGCGACGCCGACCGTCGAAGCGCCCCAGGTGGAACACGTGCTGGGGGAATACACGCGGGACTACTCCAACGAGGACCTGGAAGGCCTGAGGAGCCTTTTCGCAGAAAGCCTCGAACGCCACGACGGAAGCAGAGCGCCCGAAGATCTCACCGCCGCTGTGGCTACCTATGAACACCAGTTCGGCGAACTCCAGAAACCCACCTACTCGCTCTCGGAAACGAGCGTCGAACCTGGGTCGGGTGAAGCGAGCGCGACGGCGCGTTACAGCATCACCAGCCAGAACGGCACGGTGACCGGCTCGATCACCTTCCACCTGGTCGAGCAGAACGAAAAACTGCTGATCGACAAGCTCACGATCGAACCCTCCCAGTGACCGACACCGTCGAGAAGAGTCCCGAGCAGGTGCGGGTCTGCCCGCGCTGCGGCACACCCGCTGAGACGGCCGAGCACTGCGTCGTCTGCGGCCTGCGCATCGCGGCTCTGCGCGAACTGCCGAGCAGGGCGGAGTGGCTTTCGCGTAGCGCGCGAGCCACGGCGGCGCGGAGCGGTTCGACGCGCCCTCCGGCTCCGCCCACCGCGCACCCCCGGGCTCCGGCCGCCGCGCCCACGCTGCCGCTCGCGGGCTCCTCTCAGCGATCGGCGTCCGTGGTCCGCGACGGCTCGTCGATAGCCCCTCTGCTGCACCCGACCGAGCCATCGCGTCTGGCGCTCGCGCTGATCGCCGCGGGACTCGCGCTGCTGTTCCCGTTTCTCGTCCTCATCCACACGGGCGGCATCGGGGTGATCCTCGAGCTGCTCGCGGTCGTCGTCGTGACGATCTGGGTCGGGATCCAGCTGAGTCGAGCCCGGCTGTTGGGTCGCTCTGTGCGGGTCGACGCCAGTACGTTCCCGGAGGTGCAGGCGATCGTTGCCGACGTGTGCGCGACGCTGGGCTACCGGCGGCGGCTCGAGGTCTACATCACAGACAAGGTCACCCCCAGCATCGTCACCACGAGTCTGCTCGGAACCCGCCTGATCGTGATCGAGGGTGGCTTGGTGGCCGATCTGCTGCCCCCGGCCAAGCGGCCGCAGTTGACGTTTTTGATCGGCCGCTCGATCGGCGCGCTGCGCGCCAGGCACATGCGGCTCGAGGTGTTGATCCGCATCCTCGAGGCCGCTGAAGTCCTCAAGTACGTGGCGCCCTTCATACGTCCCTACTACCGCGCCACCGCCTACTCCGGGGACCAGATCGGGATGATGTGCTGCAGCGACCTGGAGGCAGCCCTCGAGGCGACCCGCCGCCTGCTCGTCGGCGGCGAGCTGTCCTCCCAGCTCACCGCCGGGGCGGTCGTGCCGCAGGCGCTGCTCGTCAGGCGGCGCGTTCTGCCGCGTCTCGTCCAGCTCCTGGCCGTCGAGCCGCACGTGACCAACCGTTACGCAAACCTGCTTTGCTTCGGCCGCTACCACGCTCCCGAGCTGTGGGCCCAGCTGCTCAACTCGATGGACGAGCACGAGCAGCGGTGCCTAGATGAGATCTGGCAGCGCTCTCCGTACCGCTGGCGCACAGCGGCGGCTTGAGACCGGCGGCTTTGGCAAGAGCTCGAGCGCGACGTGCGCTCGAGCTCCGGGTGTTGGCCGTCGCAAGCATGAGGCCATGCAGCGTCGGGGACAACGTCGGAACCCGGCCAACCTCCTTGAGGATCTCATGGAGCCGGTGGCCAGGCAAGCCCGGAGACGGGCCTTAGGGGTGATGCGGCGGGCATAGCAGCCAGCCCTGTGTGACGGCCGCAAGCACATCGTTTGCATGGCTCGGCGTTGAGTCGCAGGCGGTGGCGGTGTTCATGTCGAAGGTGGCGTTGCGTCGCGAGGCGGCGCGCGGCGCCTCGGCGAGAGTCGGAGCAGCATCGCTGCCGGCTGGCGCAAGCCGGGCACCCGAGGCACGCGTGGGGCCCAAGCGAGAGGGTACAAACAGTTAGCACAATAGTTCCTTGATCACTGAGGCCGTGAGATCGACGCCGATTTCCCTGGCGGTGCTGAGCGCCCACCGTCCTGTCCGCGCCAGGTGTGAAAGGATTCCGGGTCCGTTGCCCTGCTCGGCCGCCTGGGCAGCTCGCGTGATTTCGAGAATCACCCTGTCGTCGTCTGCTGTCAGCCTGCGAGCCATCAGCTCCCGGCGTAGGCTGTCGAGTTCGCCGCGCAACCGATCCATGTCGATCTCATCGGCAAGCTCCCTCCAGATCTGCTCCATCCGTGCGGAATCGACGTGCGCATTTGGGCCCACCGCGCCCGCCTGCCCGGTGACCTCGTATTGGTCTCCGGAGATCACGTCCCCTTCGATGTTCATGTTGAGGATGGTTTGAGTTGCCTGTGAGCTTGCGAGGGAGTCGTGTACGAGTCCGCGCTCGACGTTGCGCCGGATGTTGAGCCGCGCCTGGCGCAATTGGTCGAGAATGGTGTTGCGCTCGCTCTCGCTGACGATTTCGTCGGCGCTGTACGCGGCGTCGAGGATCGCTGCGTGGACAAACCCGTGGCTCTGTTTGCGCTCGAGTCCGCGGCAGGTCGTCAACAGGTAGTGTTGCAATCGGTCAAACGGCTCCGCGCCGCGATTCGTGTTGAGCCTTTCAAGTGCCACCAGGCGCAGCACGTGGCGCAGGGTCATGCGATCGGCGTGCAGTCGCAGCAGATGCACCCGCAGCCTGCGGGTCGTGTCAAGGCTCGCGCTGCGCTCGGTATACAGCCACCAGATTTTGGTTGTGGTTTTGGCGAGTGCGACGGTGAACGTGTACAGAAAGATCCCGTGCTCCTCGGCGATCGGCACCCTGCGTGCCGATCGAGGGGGTGTCAGCCCTTCGCATGCTCCACATTCGACCACCACCAGTGGTGGGGTGGGGTGAAGCCACCACACCTGTGGGTGAAACGTCCCGTCTCTCCGCACGCGCGTGGTCGAGCGCAGCAGATGTCGCGCGAGTGGGGCGCGGAGCTCCAACAGATTCCCGCTGACGCTGCCCTCGCTGGTTGGTGTGCGGAACGACAGGCCGAGAGCTCCCGCCAGGAGTTCCGACGCGGTGTCGGGAGCACCGCCCGGGGTGGTCCGGGACTGCGCGCCGGGGATCTGAGGGGAGCTGCCGCGCGATGCGTTCCCCCCCAACGCGATGCCGACCTCAATGCGAGCGAGCGCAGTCCCGTCGGCGTGATACCGGCGGAATCTGCATCGACCGCGATGCGCGGTGGAGTCGTTGGGCTCGATCCTTAGAGCTCGCCGTGCGTCGCAGTACGCCTCCTCGCCGACCCATGGTGTGACCCCGCCTCGCCTGCGCTCCCTGATCTGCCCGACGGCGCGGACGAAGTCGTGATCCGGTTCCACGAGCGGCCAGGGCGGCTTGGGCAGCCGTTCAGTTCCGGAAACGAAGCCACGAGCGTCCGCGAACGGCAATTGGACGAAAACGAACATGCGGGCAGCGATGATCGCAAAAGGCCTTCTCCGGCGCCGAACGCCGGAGAAGGGACTTCGAGAGCGCCGGCTTGTTAGGCGTCGGCTCGGGAAGAGACACAGCGGGCATACGCTGCCCGATATGCCCCCGCGATCCACGGTCCGCGATCCTGAGCCGGGACGGTGAGCCACCGGGGGATCGAGTTTAGACGGTTGCCTCAGGATCCGGCTCGTCGGGTGGGAGCGCGGCCGGCCGCGCGATGCCGGCGGGTGGCCCGGCAGCCATTCGTGCCCTGATGCGCTCCACCAGCTCCTCGAGCGAGGATCGGCGGGCGACCGCGGTGTCCTCCAGCACCTTGCGCACCAGATACCAAATCCACATCACGACGATCCCGTCCAGCTCGTCCAGCACCAGCTTCCTGAAGATGGCGGTGGACAGCGACCAGTCCTCTTCGGCGGTCGCCAGCGCCAGCGTGGCGGTCAGGGTGAGGCTCGCCACGTCCTCCGAGCGCTCGGGTAGCCCGCTTAGGATGGTTTCCCAACCTGCCTTCATCTCGCGTTGGTGCGCGTTTGCGTTGTCGCGCATCAGCAGGGCCAGCATGCTGGCCCCGGAGGTCATGAGATCGGTGCCCGCTTCGGAGTGCTTGACAAGCTCAGCCAGTGCCTCGCCGCCCTCGGCGATCACGATCGCCTCGAGCCACTGCCTTAGCGCATCCGGCGGGATCTCGATGACCTGCTCCTCGCCGCGCAGGCTGAGCAACGGCGCACCAGCGATGCCGAGCTCCCGCTCCAGCTGCCCTGCCACCGTCGCGCATTGCTCCCAGGTCGGCGTCGAGGTGCCGGCGAGGCTGATGTAGCGCTCGGCGTTCAGGTCTTCCAAGAGCTGGATCGCTCCGTCGTGCCAGGTGGGATCGAGTAGGCCGCCGTCGAGCTCGAAGGCGCCAGAGTTGCCTCGGCAGTTGAGCAAGGTCGCGACGGGAGCCAGCCGCCGATCCTCGGTGACTAGCAGCGGCGTGCGGCCCTCCAGCAGCGGTTGCATCACTGGGATGCGCGTGACCGACATGAGCTCGAGGTAGCCGAGATCCCAGCCTGCGGAGAGACACCCTCTGCGGGGCTCGCCACGCCCGAGCTTGAACAGATCCCGACGCAGTTCGAGTCGGAGCTTGGGCGTGCCGATGAACACCAGCGCGCCGACCAGCCAGCCCCACGCGGGCAAGAAGTCCAGCCGCGACGCCAGCATGCGATGGACCGCCGCGGCGGCGGGCGGACCGTGCCCGCCCTCCTGCTCCACCAACGCGGTCGCTAGCGCGGCGACGTAGCACGGCAAAACGGTGAGGGGCAGCAGCAGCTCACCGAGCTCGATCGCGCGCTCGGGGTGCGATGCGCCAGTAGGGACATGGACGTCGGCGGGGGGGCGCTCGCCTGAACGAATCCACTCCTCGGCGTGCTCGCGTCCCCACGTCGCGAACACCGCCGCCGCGGTCGCCCGGCGCAGCGCGTCGAGCGGATCGATCGCCCCCGCGTGGAAGCCCGACCCCTCGAGCACGCCGAACAGCGGCGACACGGCCACGTTGGGGCGTGCTACCAGCCATCGCAGCAGATGCGCGGCGCGGCGATCCTGCACACGGCTGAGGTCGAAGCCGCTCCGGGCGACGCTGTACATTGTGGAGAGCACATTCGTGTCGAGCAGGAGAACGGCGTTGCGGTCGACGACTGCGCCGTGGTTAGCCTGGCCGGTGAATTGGTAGCAGTCGGTCATGCGGCGCTTGCAGACGTTATTGGGGGCGATGTCGGTCGGCCGAGCGCCCCGTCCCAAGTGTGTCTGACAAGATGCCATACAGGCAGAACGTCGAGCAAACTCCTGACCGATCAAGCGCCCCTCTACGGGCAGATCCGTAGCCTCGCCCGCACCAGCGCCACCACAGGCGCCAATCAGCCTAAAACGGTCAAGACCCGTTTTGGGGGGCCTTTGGGTTCCGACGTCGTACAAACATGCGCCGTGCGGGACTCGAACCCGCCCCACCGGATTAAAAGTCCGGCGCTCTGCCCGATGAGCTAACGGCGCGCGGCGAACAGTCTCGCACACGGGCGCGCGCGGAGCAGAGGGGGCAGGGTGCGCGCTGGGGCGGAGCCGGCCCCGCATGGTGCGGGACCGGCCGGGTGTGCGGCCCTGCGTGTTCAGGCCAAGGCGACTACGCGAAGCGCACGGTGATCGTCGCGGAGGAGCCCGTGCCGGCGGTGGGCTTGAAGGAGGCCTTGAGCTTCACCGGCAGCCGGCGGTGGCTGTGGCGCAGGGAGGAGGCGGCGGCCTTGGAGAGGCTTACTCTCAGCGTGAGGCGCTCCGCCTTCGCGGCGTCTCTCACGGCGGAGCGTACGCCCCTGCCGGTGATGGAGACCCTGCCGGCGGTGGGGACACGGAGCACGATCGTGGCGAGGCCGCCTCTCACCCGGTGGCTGAGGATGGTGACCTTGCCAGCCTTGTGCGCGGCCGTGGCGGCGGTGCCCTGCGTGGGAGAGGCGGGGAGGGAGAGGAGCACGGTAACCCCGCCGGCGGAGCCCCCGGAGCCAGTTCCGCCGGGGCCGCCCTGGCCTCCGGCGCCGGACCCCCCGGAGCCGGTGCCTTCGCCGGAGCCTTTCCCGCTGCCTTCGCCAGAGCCCCCTTTGCCTTCGCCGGAGCCCTTGCCACCGCCTTCGCCGCTTTTTTTGCCTGGTTCGTCTTCCCCGGGGGTTTCCGAGGTGCCGCCGCCGAGCAGGCCGAGGGCGAGCCCATCGAGCGCGGGCGCGACGCCCATGAGCTTGCCCTTGGTGAGGGGCGCGGTGAGCATCGTCGCGGTAGCGGGCAGCTGGGCAGCGGTCTGTCCAAGTTCTTCGCTCACGGCTTTGGAGGTCGTTTGCAGTTCTTCTGCGACTTCCTGCACGCTCATCGGCGCGAAGGGGCCGGTGAGCTCGGAGCCGAGCAGGCCGCCGAGCTTGCCTTCGGTGCCGAGCTCTCCGAAGAGCCCGCCCGCGAGGGCGGAGAGTTCGGTGGCGAGTGGTTCTGCGGGTTTCGTCGAGCTCAGCAGCGAGCCGGCGAGTTGGTCGAGGCTCAGCGAGCCGAGGGCGCCCTTGAGCCCCGCTTCGCCGCCGGGTAGCGCGCCGAGCAGCACGCTGAGCAGGCCGCCGAGCTTGCCTTCCAGCGCGGTTTCGAGCGCGGGGAGGAGGCCTTTGACCTGGGCGAGCTCTCCGAGTTTGGCGGCAGGCCCGAGCTGTTCGATCGCTTTGCGCAGGCTTTCTTCTAGGCCGGCGACCCCCAGTTGTTTGCCGCTGAGCAGCCCCACTTCGAGGTCGGCGAGCACGCTGACGCCTTCCAGCCCGGCGAGGTAGTGGGCCAGTTGGGCGGCGCTCAGGTCGTTGAGCGGGAGGGTGGAGAGCAGGCTTTCGAGTTCCCCGGCGGGGAGCAGTTCGCCGGGTGCCACCCGCGGCAGCACGGATGCGGTGGAACGCCCCTGAGCGCTCGCAGCCGCAGCGGAGTCCGAGGAGCCGGCACCGGACTGGCCCGCGCTCGCCAGCGCGGATGCGGTGGGCATCGCGGCGAGCGACGCAATCAACGC
>JBOGYA010000007.1:0-25644 GCA_050696515.1 Solirubrobacteraceae bacterium | reverse complement strand
CGCACCGCGGCTGAGCCCGCCGCCACCCGAGGCGGTGGACCACGCGATCGGCTTCCGCGACTCGCTCGCCCTCAGGCGCGGGGTGTACGGGCGGCGCGCCGCCTGATCGCTGCAACCGCGACCGCGACTCGGACCTGACAGCCTGATCGCGGAACCGCCACCGCAAGCTCAGACCAGGCAAGCTCAGCGCTTCGCGCTCGTGAACTTGCCTTCGCGCTCTACCTCCCAGTCCGCGAACGACCGGTCGCGCTCCGAGATGACGCGCACACCATCGGCCACCGGCGGCCACTGAATCGCAAAGGCGGGGTCGTCCCAGCGCACGCCACGGACCGCCTCGGGGACGTAGCGATGCCCCATTTGATAGAAGAGCTCGCAGTCGTCCACAAGCGTCTGGAAGCCGTGCGCCACCCCCGGGGGCAGGTAGAGGGCACGGCGATTCTCAGCACTCAGCTCGGCGCCGTGCCAGCGGCAGCGGGTGGGGGACGCAGGGCGCAGATCGAGCGCTACATCGAAGGCCGCCCCACGCACACACCGTACGAGCTTGGGCTCACCGTGGGGCTCGGCCTGGTAGTGCATACCCCTGAGCGTGCCGCGGCGGGCGCTGAACGAGGCGTTGCACTGCGCCACCTCCAGCTGCAGCCCCCTGGCCCTGAACTCCTCCACATCGAACGTGCGGGCAAACCAACCGCGCTCGTCGCCGAGCAGATCGAGCTCGATCGACCATACCCCGGGCAGCGGCAGCTCTTCGAACCTCATCTCGACAGCTCCTCGAACCTCATCTCCGATCCTCTCACGAGAGCAGCGTCAGCTCTGGTGTGCGCGCCGCGAGACGGCCCCCCCACTCGCCGATGAAGCCGAGCTGCTCGGCGATCTCGTCCTTGAGGTTCCAAGGCAGGATCACCACCACGTCGGGGCGGTCTTCCCGGATCGCCCGCGGAGAGCGGATCGGAATGTGGCTGCCGGGCAGGAAGCGCCCCTGCTTGTGCGGGCTCAGGTCCACTGTGTAGTCGAGGAAGTCGCGGCGCACGCCGCAGTAGTTGAGCAGCGTGTTGCCCTTCGCCGGCGCGCCGTAGCCGACCACGTGCCGGCCCTCGTCCTTGAGGCCGATCAGGAACTCGAGGATCCGGCGCTTGTCGGCCTCGACCCGGGCGCCGAACTCGGTGTACGTCTGGAGTCGTTCGTAGCCCGCCTCGCGCTCGCGCTCGCGCAGCTCCAGCGCGCGTGCGGTGTCGGGCTTCCCGGCGTCGTCGTCGTGTGCGCCGTAGACACGCAGCGAGCCGCCGTGGGTGGGCAGCTCCTCGACGTCGAACAGACGCAGGCCGTGGGCCGCGAACACACGGCTGACGGCCAGGAAGGAGAAGTAGGAGAAGTGCTCGTGGTAGATGGTGTCCCACAGCCCGTCCTCGACCAGCCGCAGCAGGTGCGGGAACTCCATCGTGATCGTCCCGCCGCACGCCAGCAGGATCTTCATTCCGCCGACGAAGTCGTTGAGGTCGGGTACGTGGGCGAGGACGTTGTTGCCCACCAGCAGGTCGGCGCTGGAGGAGGCGGTCAGCGACCGGGCCGTCTCACGGCCGAAGAACTCCACCCGCGTGGGGATGCCCTTCTGGAGCGCCGTCTTGGCGACGTTGGCCGCGGGCTCGACGCCGAGCACGGGGATGTGGCGCTCCTGGAAGTACTGCAGCAGGTAGCCGTCGTTGGAGGCGAGCTCCACCACCTGGCTGCGCTCCCCCAGTCCGAGCTGCTCGATCATCTGCTCGGTGTAGCGCCGGCAGTGCTCCAGCCAGCTGGTCGAGTAGGACGAGAAGTAGGCGTACTCGGAGAAGATCTGCGCGGGCGTCTCGAACTCCTCCAACTGCACCAGGAAGCAGCTGCCACACACCAGCGCGCGCAGCGGGTAGAAGGGCTCCATCGCGCCGAGGAGCTCAGGCGAAAGGTAGGAGTTGGCCAGCGGCGAGGAGCCCAGGTCCGCGAACACGTCCTGCAGCGGGGCGCCGCAGAACCTGCACGGCGTGAGGGCCGCCGCGGCGGCGGGGGCGGTGTCCAGCGCTCGGCTCATGCCAATGCCGCGGCGTGCTGGAACGCCTCGATCTGCTCCGCGGTCACGGCTCGCATGTCCTCCTCGGCGCACAGCGCGCGGTACCAGGCGACGACCGCGTCCAACCCCTCCCCCAGATCCCATCGCGGCTGCCAGCCGAGGCGCGAGCGCGCGCGCGAGGAGTCGAGCTTCAGGTGCCGGGCCTCATGGAGATGCAGCGAGTGGGACTCGGGGTCCTCGATCCAGCGCAGCCGCTCCGGCCACAGCGCGGCCATCCGCTGCACGATCCAGCGCACCGGGCGGGCGTCCTCCTCGGCGGGCCCAAAGTTCCAGCCGCTCGCGAGCTGCTCGGAGGACCACAACGCCTGGGCCAGCGCGAGGTAGCCGCTGAGCGGATTGAGCACGTGCTGCCAGGGACGGACGGAGCCGGGATTGCGCACGCGGACGGCTCGGCCCGCGAGCGCCGCGCGCATCAGATCGGGAATCAGGCGATCCTCGGCCCAGTCGCCGCCGCCGATCACGTTGCCAGCGCGAGCCGAGGCGAGGCGGGGCCCGTCGCCGGAGGAGAAGAAGGAGCGGCGGAAGGCGTTGGTGATCAGCTCGGCGCAGCCCTTGGAGCTCGAGTAGGGGTCGTGACCGCCCATCGGCTCGTGCTCCCGGTAGGCCCACTCCCACTCGCGGTTCTCGTAGCACTTGTCCGAGGTGACGTTGACCACCGCGCGCACGCTCCCGGCGCGGCGCAGGGCGTCGAGCAGGTTGACGGTCCCCATCACGTTGACCTCGTAAGTCAGGCGCGGCTCGGAGAACGAGCGGCGCACGAGCGACTGCGCCGCCATGTGGATGACGACCTCCGGGCGCGCACGATCGAGGGCCGCGGCGAGGGCCTGGAAGTCGCGCACGTCGCCCTCGATGCCCTCCATGCCCTCACCTACGCGCGCGAGCTCGTACAGGGATGGGCGGGTGGGCACCCCCAGCGAGAAGCCGGTCACGCGCGCGCCGAGCGTCTGCAGCCAGAGCGCCAGCCAGGCTCCCTTGAAGCCGGTGTGGCCCGTCAACAGCACCCGGCGCCCGCGCCAGAAGCCGGGGTCGACGATCCCGTGGGAGCGAGCAGCGTCGACCCGCTCGACGGGCGCGGCGGGAGCGATCGCGGCGCCGAGGGTCGTCCCGCTCATACCCATGTCCGCCAGGGAGCGTCGCCGGACTCCCACAGCTGCTCGAGCTGGTGACGATCGCGCAGCGTGTCCATCGCCTGCCAGAACCCGCGGTGGCGGAACGACGCGAGCTGGCCCTCGCTCGTCAGCTTGCGCAGCGGCTCCTGCTCCCAGGTGCTCTGATCGCCGTCGAGGTAGCGGCCCACCTCGGGGGAGAGGACGAAGAACCCGCCGTTCAGCCAGACCCCATCCCCGCGCGGCTTCTCCTGGAAGCTCTGCACGCGCGTGCCGTTGAGCTCGACCGCCCCGAAGCGGCCGGGGGGCTGCACGGCGGTGACGGTGGCGAGCGCGCGCTGCTCGCGGTGGTAGGCGATCAATGCAGTGATGTCGATGTCGGCCAGTCCGTCGCCGTAGGTGAAGCAGAAGTCCTCTTCGCCCACATACGAGAGCGCCCGCTTCAGGCGCCCTCCCGTCATCGTCCCCTCCCCGGTGTCCACCAGCGTCACCTTCCAGGGCTCGGTGCGCGAGCGGTGGACCTCGATGTCGCCGCGCCGCAGGTCGAAGGAGAGGTCTTCGCACGTGTGCAGGTAGTAGTTGGCGAAGAACTCCTTGATGACGTAGCCCTTGTAGCCAAGGCAGATCACGAACTCCTCGACGCCGTGGGCCGCGTAGATCTTCATGATGTGCCACAGGATCGGCTTGCCACCGATCTCCACCATCGGCTTGGGGCGTGACACCGTCTCCTCGCTGAGCCGCGAGCCCAGCCCCCCGGCCAAAATCACCGCCTTCATGGCAGCCGGTCACGGGCCGCCGAGATGGGCCTTGGGGGTCTGGACGTGGACATGAGGCGGATCAAGCTAACAAGGCCTCTCCGCATAATCGAGTGTCCGGCGGCTCTGCCTCTGTCCGCCCGCAAAACACTCACACATCATGTTTCTGTCTACCCCAACGGCACCATCGGCGCGACTAATCTGGAAAGGGACATGCCAGTGTGGCTGAAGCGCATCTTGATCGGCGTCGGCACCCCCGTCGGCGTGACGCGGGACAACTGGAGGCTGCTCGAGGCCATCGGCCGGCCATGGTGGTTCTATCGCTCCGGGGGTCGTGTTCCCCCCGGCAGGATCGAACGGCGCTCACCGACCCCCGTAACAGAGGCGGACGTCGCGCTCTGCGAGCGCCTGCTCGCTGCCTTCACAGCAATCACGAGCCAGGGCGCCGAGCAGGGGGAGACTCACCACGGCATCTGGGCGTGGATCCTGAAGGCTCACCAGCAGCGACTCGCCGACATGCTCGAGCACGGCGATGCTCGTGAGCTCGCCCTTCTGCTCGCAGCGATGTTTCAGAAGGAGTTTGTTTGGGGCATCGCGCACGGCGGACACCTCCGTGAGAGCGAATCGTGGCTGGGATCGAAGATCTTGAGCTTGAAGTCGCTCGATTTACTCGTATCCCTGGCCGAGGCACTGGGCGTGGTTCCGGTTGAGAATCCCGAACAGGGGCTAGCTGGTGTCGCGTTTGACGGGGGTATCGTAAAGCTGATAGCAAAGGTCGATGAGGCTCTGGGCTTTCGAGTCGACGCCCCACACGTCGGCGCACCCTTTGGCCTGGCCGTTGACGGGCACTTGATCACGCTCGAGACACCGGAGCAGATATATGCAACTGTGCGTCTCGACCAGGCGATACGTGTACATCTGCACCAGCGCCCCGAAAGCCGTTTGAAAATAGTTGATATTGGCGGCGGCTACGGCGCCATGTGCTACTGGCTCCTCCACATGCAGCCCGACATCGCGCGCTACACGATCGTCGATCTACCGATCACGAACGTGCTTCAGGGATATTTCTTGGCTCAGGCGCTGGGACCGGCCACCGTCTCCTTCTATGGCGAGCCGTACGCACGCGTGACGCTCCTCCCCACCTCCGCGCTCACGGAGGTCGAAACTCCTTTCGACGTGCTTGTCAACAAGAACGGTATGCCCGAGATGCCACATCATGCGATGGTGGGTTATCTCGAATGGGCTCGCGTGAGCTGTGACGGATTCTTCTACAGTTACAATCAGGAGGCGGGCGCTGACTTCCAGGGGCAGACACAGCACCTTGTGCCCGAGGCGGTTGAACGGATCGGCGGCTTCAACCGCATACGCCGAGACCAGTCGTGGCTGCGGCGCGGCTATGCGGAGGAGATCTACACTCGCAAGGAGCAGTTGCCTGCTCCCCTGACCGCTGCCTGACCCGCCCAGCCGCCACCGGCCGCGCCACCTACAATGATCCGCCCGTGCCGGCTCACGAGCGACATCCGCTGATCCCACCGCGCAAGGTCGACCCCCACCAAGAGCTGCCGGCGCTCGAGCTCGAGGTGCTGGAGCGCTGGCGCGGACGGGATGTGTTCGCGGAGTCGCTGCGGCGGCGGGAGGGCGCACAGCAGTGGGTCTTCTACGAGGGGCCTCCCACGGCCAACGGCCCGCCGGGCTCCCACCACGTGCTCTCGCGGGTGTTCAAGGACATCTACCCGCGCTTTCAGACGATGCGCGGATATCGCGTGGAGCGCAAGGGCGGCTGGGACTGCCACGGCCTGCCGGTGGAGATCGCGGTCGAACAGAAGCTCGGGATCGCCAGCAAGACCGAAATCGAGGACCCCAACGTCATCGGTATCGAGCGGTTCAACGCCGCGTGCCGTGAGTCGGTGTTCGAGTACCTGGAGGAGTGGAACCGGCTGACCGAGCGGATCGGGTTCTGGATCGACCTCGAGCACGCCTACCGCACGCTGGACGAGCCCTACATCGAGTCGGTGTGGTGGGCGCTGGCGGAGATCGACCGCCGGGGGCTGCTGTACGAGGGGCACAAGGTCGTGCCCTACTGCTACCGCTGCGGGACGGCGCTGTCCTCGCACGAGGTCGCGCTCGGGTATGAGGACGTGGTCGATCGCTCGGTGTACGTGCGCCTGCCGGTGAACATTGCCACGCGGGAGGGTCAGCAGCCTGGGGGACCGGTCTTGATCCCCCCCCAGCCCCCCGATCCCACCTCTCCGCTGCGGGAGGGTGATGCGCTACTGGTCTGGACGACGACGCCGTGGACGCTGCCGGGCAACGTGGCGGTGGCCGTCGGGCCCGACATCAAGTACGCGCGTGCGCGCAGGCGCGCTGGGGATAGCGCGTCGGACAGGACGGTGTACATCTTGGCGTCTGCCCTGGCGGAGAAGGTTCTGGGGGAGGGCGCGGAGATCCTCGATCAGTTTCCGGGCAGCGCGCTGGTCGGAAAGTCCTACAAAGGACCGATCTTCAACACCGGCCCCGCGGGAGGCCTTCCGATCATCGCGGGCGACTTCGTCACCACCGCGGACGGCACCGGCCTCGTGCACATCGCCCCGGCGTTCGGCGAGGACGACTTCAGGGCCGCCGCGGCGGCGGGGCTGTTCGATCCGGCAAGCCCGCATGACCTCTTCAACCCGGTGAAGCGCGACGGCGAGTTCGGTCGGCTGGTGCGCAGCTACGACGGCCGCTCCTACGAGGGGCGCGTCGTCAAGGATCCGGACGTCACCGACGACCTGATCGAGGACCTGCGCACCAGGGGGCTGTTGCTGCGGGAGGAGCAATATGCGCACTCCTATCCGCACTGCTGGCGGTGCGGCACGCCGCTGATCTACTACGCGAAGACGTCGTGGTACATCCGCACCACGCAGGTGCGCGAGCAGCTGCTGGCCGCGAACGAGCTGGTGGACTGGCACCCACCGCGCGTCAAGCACGGGCGGTTCGGGGAGTGGCTGAAGGGCAACGTCGACTGGGCGCTCTCGCGCGAGCGCTACTGGGGCACGCCCCTACCGGTGTGGCGGTGCGGAGGAGGCCACACGCACACGATCGGCTCGTTTGGCGAGTTGGAGGAGCTGTCGGGGAAGGCGCTCAGCGACCACCACAGGCCGTTCGTGGACGAGGTCGAGCTTCCCTGCACCGAGCCGGGATGCCCGCAGCCGATGAAACGCGTGCCGGAGGTGATCGACGTGTGGTTCGACTCGGGCGCGATGCCGTTCGCCCAGCACCACAGCCCGTTCGAGCACGAGCAGGCGTTCGCTGAGCGCTACCCGGCCGACTTCATCTGCGAGGCTCAGGACCAGACGCGGGGCTGGTTCTACTCGCTGCTGGCGATCGCGACGCTGCTGGAGCGAGAGGCCCCCTACCGCAACGTGGTGTGCCTGGGACTGATCCTCGACGAGGAGGGCCAGAAGATGTCGAAGTCGAGGGGCAACACGGTCGAGCCGTGGCAGGTGCTCGACACCTACGGCGCGGACGCCTTCCGCTGGTACTTCTTCACTTCCAAGCAGCCGTGGGACGGCTACCGGTTCTCCGGTGAGGCGATCGGCGCGGGAGTCCGCCTGTTCCTCAAGCAGCTGTGGTCCACCTACTTCTTCTACGTCCTCTTCGCGCACGCCAACGAACGGGCGCTCAGCGAGGCGCCGGCGCAGGGGCCGCCCGCCGAGGACCTCGACCGCTGGGCGCTGTCGCGCACCGCGGCGACCGCGGAACTGGTGGCCGAGCGCCTGGACGCCTATGACGCGACCGCGGCGGGACGAGCGATCGCGGAGCTCCTCGACGAGCTCTCCAACTGGTACGTGCGCCGCTCGCGACCGCGCTTCTGGGACGGCGAGCCAGACGCCTTCCGCACGCTGCGCACCTGCCTGCTGACGATCGCGAAGCTGCTCGCCCCGTTCTGCCCGTTCGTAGCCGATGAGATCTACGACAACCTCGACGGGGCGCTGCCGAGCGTGCACCTCTGTGACTTCCCAGCCGGCGAGGCGCTGCCCGCGCGCGAGCGGGAGCTCGAGGAGGCGATGGCGACCGCACGAGAGACGGTGCGCCTGGGCCGGGGCGCGCGGGGGCGGGCGAAGATCAAGGTCCGCCAGCCGTTGGCGGAGGCGGTGGTGGTGGCGGCGGGACGGGAGCGAAAGGCGATCGAACGCCTGGCGGAGGTGGTGCGCGAGGAGCTGAACGTGCGGCGCGTGCGCTTCGTGGCGGACGCCGAGGAGTTGGGCCGCTATGAGGTGAAGGCCAACTACCGCCGCCTCGGCCCGTTGTTCGGCAAGGAGATGCCGCTCGTCGCCGAGGCGATCGCGGCGCTCGACCCCGGCCGGGTCGCGGCGGCGGTCCGAGACGGCGCAGGTGGCGAGTCCGGGCTCGGCATCTCGGTGGCGGGCCGCGAGCACACGCTCTCGGCCGAGGACGTGGTCCTCACGATGCGAGCGCCCGAGGGCTACAGCGTGGAGCGCGAGGGCGCCCACGCCGTGGCGCTGGACCTGACGATCGACGAGGACCTGCGCCGCGAGGGGCGCGCCCGTGAGATCGTGCACGCCGTGCAGAGCGCCCGCAAGAGCGCGGGCCTCGCGGTCGAGGACCGGATCGAGCTGGGTCTCGCGGGCGATCCCGCGCTGCTGGACGCGGCGGGCGCGCACCGCGAGTACCTGGCCGGCGAGACGCTCGCGGTCGGCGTGACCATCGACGGCACCGCCGCGGCGGGCGCGGCGGCGGAGCATCGCGAGCAGGCCGAGATCGATGGCCTCGCCATCTCGATCGCGCTCACGCGCGCGCGCTGAGCGCCGAGCGCCTGCCGCGGCGGCGGATCGCCAGCGCCACGAACTGCGCAAGCAGAGCGACCGCCGCGAGCAGCGCGATCAACCGCCCCGCCACCACGGGGAGGCTGTTAGCCGGACTGACGGAGATCGTCTCGGTCGGCTTGGACGCGCCCGTGCTCGCGGTGCGATCGATTTCCAGCACGTCGTAGCCTTCGTGAGTGCCCGCGATCCTGGCGCCGGATACGTGCATCAAGCTCGGGGGCCCCTGCAGGTTCGTGTAGACGAGCTGGCCCGGCGGCAGGTGCACCACCTTGGAGATGCGGTCGTCGTGCACTGCCGACGCGGCGAACTTGACTTCCGGGGGGTGGCCGTAGGGGTCGTTCAGGGCGGGTAGACGAACGTCGACGTAATCGAACAGCGGTTCCCCAGCGCCATGGGCGCGCGGTGTGTATAGGTTGGCAAGGAGGGAGTAGCGATCTTCCCCTCCAGGGGGATAGGCGGCCGCCTGCTGGATCGCGCCGACCACCGACACGACCAGGACGGGGACGAGCGTCCACGTCGAGAGCCTTGCCCCGGGGCCGCCGCCCTTGGCGAGGACGAGGATCGCGAGGACCGTGCCGCTCAGCGCCAGCAGCACGTAGCTCTCCAGACGGTAGCTGAACTGCAGCGTGGCAAAGACGCGCGGCAGCGCGAGTATGAGACCGGCATGAGTCATCACCACGATCAGCACGACTGTCGAGGTCGAGCAGATCAAGAGCACCCTGATCCACACGCCCCGCAGACCCCTGCGCAGGAAGATCGCGAGGCTCAGGAGCGCCCAGGCGAGCACCAGGATCGGCAGGGAGAGCGCAAAGGCCGCGCCGGGTGTGGAGGCCGAAGCGCGCGAGAGCGTGAACAGATGTTCCGTAGAGACCAGGTTCATCGTCCCCCGCAGCAGCGCCTGCCAATGCGGGTATTCGGTGGCGATCAGCGTGTTCGACTCGTTGGCGGCCGCCGGCAGCAGGAACCAGGCGCTGAGGAGCAGCGCGGGCACGACCAGGCCAGCCACGCGGATCGCGCCCGCGCGGGTGACCTCGCGACGGGCGCGCGGCACGCAGACGAGGATCGCAATACCGACCACAGCAATCATCGCGGAGCCCCACACGATCGTGAGGCTGTGGCTACCGAAGAAGAAGATGCTGCTGACGGTCAGCGCGAGCGCCGGCCACCCGCGCAGCCGATCGGCACGGAGGACGCTCAACCCGGCCGCGACCATCAACGGGATCATCGAGACTCCGATGAACTCCGGCCAGTCCCCGCGCGCGTAGATCTCCGTTAGGTAGTAGGAGGAGGTGATGAACACGAGGCCGGGAACCTGCGCCCACCAGCGTCCCAGCCCGGAGGCGCGCGCCAGCCAATACCACCCCCCATACGCGGCGGCGAAGCCCAGCAGGTACGTGAGGACGTAGGTTTCCATCGGGGCGTTCCCCAGCAGGAGCGCCAGCGTGCCGGTCAGCGCGTAGAGCGTGCCGCCGTAGAAGGCGTAGTGCGGATAGAACACTCCGTAGGGATAGTTGAGGAACAGGCTGGGAAAGTGGTTGGCGCGTATTGCCAGACTCTGCTGCCACAAGAACCAGGCCTGCCCAATCCAATCGCCGTTGAAGGGGACACCAGAGAAGAGCAGCGGCCAGGCGAGCACGCCGATGAGCAGCAGCGCCGCTGCGCCCACGAGCGCTGGCGAGCGCGCGATAGAACCGACCGACACCCGCTTGACGGGACCGATCTCGATCCGTCGGATAGATGGTTCCTCCTGAATATCGCGAACCATACCCACGCCGTATCGTGGGTCTGCAACAGTCGCGTTTGCCGCTCACCGAGGCCCGGATCCGCGCCCGCACGCAGGCGATCCGGCGCTAGCCGGTGAACTCGAATGTCTCCGACCACGCCCCTATGCCAGCGTCCTACGCCAGCGCCGGCACCACTCAACGGGAAGGGGGCAGGCCCCCCTCCCGACCTCCCCCCACGTGATCAACCGGCCAAGAAGGCCTACGCCAGAGCGGGTTCCAACTCAGCCTCGATCTTCTTCTTGGGGTAGGCGCCGACTACGGTCTTGACGGGCTGGCCGGCCTTGAAGAGGATCATCGTGGGGATCGAGAGCACCTGGAAGGCGGCGGCGGTCTGCTGGTTGTCATCGACGTTGAGCTTGACGATGCGCAGGTCGGCGCGCTCGTGGGCGATCTCCTCGAGCACGGGGCCCACCACACGGCAGGGTCCGCACCAGGGCGCCCAGAAGTCGACCAGCACGGGGGTTTCGGATTCGATCACCTCAGCCTGGAAGTTGGCGTCGGTGACTTCGCTCAAGGTGCCTGCCATGGGGGACTCCTTCTCTCTGGTGCTCGGGTTCACCTAATACTATACAAAGTGTAGTAGGCTCAGTGGCCACTGAAGGGGTTCTCGACTCGTACCCCCGCATAGTCCTGACCATCGCCGAGGTCCTCGGAGAGGACGACCTCGCAGCCGAGCGTGCGGGCCGCCTCGAGGATCGCGGCGTCCCAGTAGGAGATGCCGAATCGCTGCCTGGTGGACATGGCGGAGAGCACCGTGCCGATCGTCGTCTCCTGGACGGGGAAGCGCCGGAAGGAGTCGATCAGCGCAGCGGTCTGCTCGTGGGTCAGGCGATCCGCTCGGCTCTCGCGGGTCGCCTGGACGTAGAACTCCTGAAGCACCTGTACCGAGAGCCCGATATCTCTGGAGGAGAGGAGCTCGTTGGCCTGTGCCGCCTTCTCCTGCTCTGCGGGGTCGCGCGAGATGGCGTAGAGCAGGATGTTGGTGTCAACGAACCGCACGCCCGTGCAACTCCTCGCGATCGAGGCGGTCGCTGGCGCTGAAGCGATCGATCCGGTCCTGGACGCGCCGCTGCTGGGCCTCGAGCCTTGCGAACTCGACCTCGCGCTCCGAGAGCGAGCGCAGGTACCTGGCGACGAGTGCGCTGACGGAGCTGCCCTGCTCCGCGGCTCGGATCCGCGCGGCGCGGTAGACGTCGTCGGGTACGGACACAGTGATATTAGTCACTGTGGAGCACAGTATCACAGGAACACATCTGCCCAGCAGGTGTGACCTGGCGGGAAAGCACCACGACGCTGCGGCCTGATCCCATGCCGCCGGCGTCCCGCGCCCTCGCGAGCGGAGTTGGACACACTCGGAGAGGGGCCCCGCTCCCCAAGACACCGCTTCGCGGCTTGCCATTCCCGCCGTCCGCCCCCTGCGGGCAGGGAAATCAGGCCTAATTTCTGGGTGCCTTCCGTATGCTGAAAAAATGAAAGAGGACCTGAATGCCGTCTTCGGCAGATGGGGCCCGAGGCGCCCGCGCCTGGCCAGGTGGGGAGGCCGCGCAGCCCTGCCGTTGATGGACGCGATGCTCTCGCGCCACGGGATACACCGCCCTGCCAGCAAGCTCGGGCGCTCCTTACTCGCCGCATTGGAGCGGACGATCCGCGCCGGCAAGGCGGCCTACGTGCTCGGGCTCAACACCGCGAGCCACAACGCCGGGGCCGCGCTGGTGCGGGTCTCCGAGCGCGGGAGCGTGGAGCTGATCTGCAACGAAGAGGAGGAGCGCTACACGGCGGTGAAGCATTCCGATCAGTACCCCGAGCACTCGATCGAGGCGGTCAAGCGACACATGCAGACGCTTGGCCTTGGACCCGGGGATCTGTCCGCGTGTGTGAGCAGTTGGGACTACGCGAGCGTCTTCAACGTCGCCTGCGTGCACCCGATGTTGGAGGAGGCGCCGGCGAGCCTCGCCGTGCTGCTGCGAGAGCGCGCCGCGGTAGAAAAGGTCCGGGAGAAGGCAGGGCCGAAGACCGAGAACGGCGCCGCCCGCGAGAGCGCGCCAGCGCTGGTCCACGCTCCCACACGGCTTGGGCAGCAGCTCGGGCTCGGGGGGCGTATGCCGATCGTCGGAGTGCGCCACCACGACGGTCACGCCCACCTCAGCTACGCGGTCTCGCCGTTCGCGGCCAGCCCCGATCCGGTCATGGCGATCGTCATCGACGGCGCCGGCGACGACTGCACCACGTCGCTCTACAGCTGCCGCAGCGGCCGGGTCACGCTGCTGAGCGCGCCTGGCAAAAGCCGCTATGACTCGCTCGGCTCGATGTACCTCTTCCTCAGCGTGGCGGAGGGTGGTTGGCCGCCCATGAGCTCAGAGGGGCGCTACATGGGCGCAGCCGCTTGGGGAGATGGCAACCGGCTCACCAACCGGTACTACCGGCGGCTGAAGCACCTCTTCCACTTTGGGCCCGAAGGTGAGGTTCACATCAATCGCGCACTCGCCAGCTGGACAAAGGCTTCACTGGCCGAGCCCTACAGCGAGGAGCTGATCGACATCCTCGGCGAGCCCATCCTGCCCGATGAGATATGGAATCCCGACGCCATCCTGAACGTCGAGGACGTCCGCCACCCAGAGATCACCCGTGACCGCGTCGACAAGGCGGCCGCTGTGCAGATGGTGTTCGAGGACGCGCTGGTCCACATCGTGGACCACGCGATCCGTGTGACCGGCAGCCACCGCCTCGTCCTGACCGGCGGCACGGCGCTCAACTGCGTCGCCAACATGCGCCTGCTGGAGTGCTTCGACGAAGGGTGGTACGAGCGCAATCTCGCCCGCAAGCACACCCGGCTGCACCTCTGGGTACCGCCGATACCCGGCGACGCGGGCACGCCGATCGGCGCGGCGTACGCATTCGCGATGCACGCCGGCGCACGACCCGGCCCGCCGCTGCGACACGCCTTCTACTGTGGCCACCCGCCCACCACGGCGGCGATCAGGGCGGCCGTCAGCGCTGAGCCGACCGCCGCCAGCATGCCACTGGGCGACTGCTCCAATCCCGAAGCGATGGCGCGGGTGGCCGACCTGCTCGCGCACGCGGTGGCCAACGATCGCATCATGGGCATCTACCAGGGCGTGGCGGAGACCGGCCCCCGCGCGCTGGGGCATCGCAGCATCC
Source organism: Solirubrobacteraceae bacterium (assembly GCA_050696515.1). GTDB lineage: Bacteria > Actinomycetota > Thermoleophilia > Solirubrobacterales > Solirubrobacteraceae > Palsa-744. Next base: position 11,916 of record JBOGYA010000007.1, on the reverse strand, counting down.
TCGCCAACCCCTGCAACCCGGATACCCGGCGGCTGCTCAACGAACGCGTCAAGCACCGTGAACTGATCAGGCCGCTGGCTCCCATGCTCACGCGCGCGGCCGCCGAGCGCTTCTTCTACCTCGAGGACGGTGCGGCCGACGAGGATTACAACGCTTACAACTACATGGTGCTGACCGCCCACGCACGGCCAGAGGCACACGAGACGATCCCCGCCGTGATCCACCACGACGGGACGGGTCGTCTGCAGATCGTGCGCCCCGACATCGACCCGTTCTCCCACGAGTTCCTGCTCGCGATGGGACGCAGGGCGGAAGTGGAGGCGTCGGTGAACACCTCCCTCAACGTCGGCGCGCCGATCGCGCACACACCCGAGCAGGCGGTCGTAACACTCAAGCGCGCACGCGGCATGGACGGCCTGCTGATGATCGGCAGCGACTGGCAGGCGACCCTCGTGTGGCTGGAGGACCGCGCCGTCGCCCGCGAGCGCCTCATGGAGTCCGTTCACACATGGGCCCATGAGACCGGGTTCGCGCTGCCCGACCGCAGCTATCTACCCCAGACGTAATGAGCCGGTTCTTCGTTGCTGGCGGGGCCGGATTCATCGGCAGCCACCTCACCCACGAGCTGCTACGGCGCTCCGATCACGAGGTCGTGGTGTTCGACAACCTCGTCTCCGGAAGCGTTGCTTACCTCAATGGTCTGCTCGACGACCCCCGGCTGCAGCTGGTCGAAGCTGACCTGCAGGAATTAGAGAAGGTGCTCGAGGCGATGTCCGGCGCCGACCACGTGTACCTCTTTGCTGCAAACCCGGATATCGCAGCCGCCATCGACGATCCGGGGATCGACTTCTGGCAGGGAACCTACCTGGCGCACAACGTGATCGACGCGGTGCGCATCAACGGCGTTCCGCGCATCACCTACGCCTCGGGCTCCGGCGTCTACGGCGATCGCGGCTCGCAGGAGGTCAACGAGGAGTTCGGGCCGCTGGTCCCGGTGTCCACCTACGGCGCGAGCAAGCTCGGCTGCGAGGCGATGCTCGCGGCGTACGCCCACATGTTCGGCATCCACGCGGTGGTCTTCCGCTTCGCGAACGTGGTGGGCGCCAGGCAGACCCACGGCGTCACCTACGACTTCGTGCGGCGGCTGCTCGAGGACCCCAGGGAGCTGCGCATCTACGGCGACGGGAGCCAGAGCAAGTCCTACATCCACGTCAGCGACGTGGTCTCGGCGATGCTCACCCTGATGGACCGCGGTTGGGAGGGCTTCGAGGTCTTCAACGCCGGCACCGGGGACTACGTCACCGTGAGCGAGATCGCCCACCTCGTGGTGCAGCGGATGGGGCTGGACGGAGTCCGCTACGAGTACACGGGCGGACCGCGCGGCTGGAAGGGCGACGTGCCGGTGGTGCGCTTCAGCAGCGACAAGCTCGCCGCCCTGGGCTGGCGCTGCACGCACAGCTCGGCCGAGGCGCTGCTCGACTCGATCGACGCCAACATCGCAGAGGCCACCCGGGCCAACGCTGCGGAGACCGCACGGGCCGGCGTCACAGAGGCCACCCAGGTCAACTCCGCAGAGGCCACCCAGACCCACGCCGCGGAGGCCATGCGGGAGGCGCACCGGTGAGCGCGACGGCGCTGCAGTCGCTCTCCGGCGAGCAGACCGCGCGGGAGCCGCCAGTCGAGGTCTCGATCGTCGTCCCCTGCCTGAACGAGGAGCTCACGGTGGGTGAGTTCGTCGACTGGTGCACGGAGGGTCTCACGAGCGCGGGCGTCGCCGGCGAGGTGCTGATCGTGGACTCCTCCGAAGACCGGTCGCCGATCATCGCGGCCGAGCACGGCGCGCGCGTCATCAGCGTGCCGAAGCTGGGGCTCGGGCGAGCCTACATCGAAGCGATCCCGTACGTGCGCGGCGACATCGCGATCATGGGGGACTGCGATCTCACCTACGACTTCCGCGAGCTCGACGGCTTCATCGCGGCCATCCACCGCGGTCACGACTTCGTCATGGGGACGCGCACGAAGGGTGAGATCGAGCCCGGCGCGATGCCTGCGCTGCACCGCTACTTCGGCTCGCCCCTGACCACCCTGATGTTCAACGTCATCTACGGCACGCGGTTCAGTGACATCCACTGCGGCATGAGAGCGATCACACGGGAGGCCCTGCAGCGGATGGAACTGGAGTCTCACGGATGGGAGTACGCCTCGGAGATGATCCTCAAGGCGCGCAAGCTGCGGATGCCCATGACGGAGGTTCCCGTGCGCTTCTGGAAGGATCGCGACGGGCGGGAGAGCCATCTGCGGCGGGGAGGCTGGCGGACGCCGTGGATCGCGGGGTGGGACAGCCTGCGCGTGATGTTCCTCTACGCACCCGACTTCTTCCTGCTGCGCCCCGGTCTCGTACTGCTCGCGCTCGGCCTGCTGGTGTCCGGGGCGCTCGTCCTCGGGCCATTCGTGGCCCTGGGCGTCGGTTTCGACCTGCACTGGATGCTGCTGGGGGTCGTGGGCGCCACCGTCGGATACAGCGCGGTGCAGCTCGCGCTGCTCGCCCGCGTCTTCTATGACTTCGATCGCCGGCAGACCGACCGCCTGCTCGCGGCGCTGACCTACAACCGCGGCGTGGCAGCGAGTGGGCTGCTGATTCTTGCCGGAATCGTCCCCAACGCGGTGCTGCTCGCCCGCTGGCTGAGCAACGACTTTCACCTGCCGTCGATCCAGTACTCCTCGGTGTTCGGTTTGCTCCTGCTGATTCTCGGCTTCCAGACGTTTGGCTTCACATTGCTGCTGCACATGATGGGCCGCCGCGGCCGAGCGCGGCGCGGCCCCGAACGCTCGCCATGAACATCTCGCTGGCCCCGCCCGACGGCAGCCTGCGCTACAGCGACACCTCGGACCATTTCGAGAACGGCGTGCTGCGCCTGATGAACCTGAGCCGCGAGGAGTTCGACCGCTGGCTTGCACTGGCCGCGCACAGCGAAGAGCCGGTCGTGCTCGAGCGGCTGCGCGAGGGCTGGGAGCTGCTGCGCCCCCCGCCGGCGGCGCCCGTCAACGGTGCAGGGTCGCCGGCCACCAACGGCCCCGTGGGGCCGGGCCCCCGAGGGCTGAAGGGCCGGCTGTGGCACGCCGCGATCGCCGAGACGCCCTCGCACGGAGTGGCCGTCTGCGATGACGCGAGCCACGGCTGGCTCGTGCGCTGGGACGGTGAGCGCTTCGTGCGCGAGACGGAGCCGCCCAGCTACGAGGAGGAGTACTTCGAGGGCGACAAGCTCCGGGCCGGCGGCTACGGCGACTACACGGCACAGGCCGGCTGGCGCCTGGAGAAGGCAGCCCGGCAGGTCCGCGAGCTGCGCGCGCGCACCGGTGTCCACGCCGGGCGGGTGCTCGACATCGGCTCGGGCTACGGCTTCTTCCGGGTGGCGCTCGGCGAGGCCGGCTACGAGCACGACGGCCTCGAGGTCTCCGAGTTCGCCCGCCGCGTCGCGTCCGAGCGGTATGGGCTCGAGACCTACGCCGGGACGCTCGAGGAGCACTGGGGCGGCTGGGAGTCGCGCTACGACGCGGTGACGCTGTTCGACCTAATCGAGCACCTCGACGCACCTGAGCGCTTCCTAGAGCAGATCGCCTCCGTCCTTGCACCCGGCGGCGTCCTCGGGATCAAGACGCCGAACCTCGACTGCCCCGAGGCCGAGGTGTTCGGACCCCACTACCACTCGCTCAAGCGCGAGCACCTGAGCTTCTTCTCGGCCGGCTCCCTGACCGCCGCGGCGGTCGCGGCCGGGTTCGAGCCGGTCCACGTGACAACGAGCTCGCACCTGCTGGTGGGGTTCGTCGGGCCGGAGCAGACGCGAGCCTGGGAGCGGCAGCTGCGGGGCGCCGATCTGGCCGCCTGGTATCGCGTGGCGCCGCCCGTGGTCGGCGAGGGGGCAGCCAAGGAACGATCCGCGAGCGGCCGCGTCGAGTGATGTCGGCCCCCCTGCGGCCATGAGCTCGGGCTCCACGAACTGGCCCAAGACCGTCGCGCCGCTCAGCGATGAGCAGCGGCGCATCCAGGACGACTGGCTGCGCCACTACCACGAACGGCTGCCCGACGAGCACGCGCGCATCGTCCGCTTCAACCACGAGTACGTGGCCCGCACCGCCGGCCCGGGCCGCACGTTGGAGATCGGCGCCGGCCTGGGAGAGCACCTGCGCTACGAGGACCTCACCGTGCAGGAGTATCACGCGGTGGAGCTGCGCGAGAACATGGCCGCGGCGATCAGGCGAGACTTCCCCGCGGTGGCCACCGTGGTCGCGGACTGCCAGCGGCGCCTGCCCTACGAGGACGCCAGCTTCGACCGCGTGATCGCCATCCACGTGCTCGAGCACCTGCCAAACCTGCCGGCCGCCCTGCAGGAGCTCCGGCGACTGCTCAAGCCCGGTGGGGTCTTCGCGGTCGTGATCCCATGCGAGGGAGGGCTCGCCTACAGCCTCGGGCGGCGCGTGACAAGCAAGCGAGCATTCGAGCGCCGCTACAAGACCAGCTACGACTGGCACATCAAGAGCGAACACGTCAATCGGGCGCGCGAGATCCTGCACGAGCTGCGCAGCCGCTTCGACTTCGCGGACATGGCCTACTACCCCAGCCGGATTCCGCTGGTGGACGTGAACCTCTTGATCGGCCTTACTTGCGTGGGGCGGGCGGAGGGGCGGCCGCGACCGCGCTTGGCGGCCCGCTGACGCGGCCGCTGGGCGATCCGCGGTCGTGGGGAAAGTCGAAAACATTTCGGGTTATCTGACTTGGATAGCAGGGCCTCGCTGGGAAGCCGTACCACATTGCCAGTATTGAAGCCGATTCATGGTTCGGCAGCAGGCGCCTGAGAGCCAGGAAAGGCCCTGTTGGAAGGTTCCTTCAGTTCTCTATATCCGAGCAGGCAGAAAGGTCATTGACAGGGTCCTTGATCTTCTGGTATGTTGGCCCCCACAGCCTCAATCGACAGTGATCGCGATGCGATCAGGTGTTCGACGAGGCTGCTAAAAGACCACAGATCGACAAGACATCCAGACAAAGAACTGACATACACATGACATCTGAGCCGGTACCGAAGCGCCCTGAGATCGAAGGGAGGCTTCGACTCGGCTTGCCAATAATCATTCAGATAAAGGGAGAAGTTACGACATGAAGCAGCTCAAGATAGCGGGGCTCTGCCTCGTGTCCATGTTCGTGATGAGCATGGCACTGGCGGGGAACGCCGCAGCCGCGTTATTATGGTTAGTGTGTTTAGAAAGTACGGGTCTTACCAAATATTCGAGCAACCAGTGCACTGAAGCTAGTTCAACTGGGAAATGGCAGTCGTTAGGCCTTCCCTCTGGCGTTTCGGACACGGTCAGGCTTTTAGCGTTCTCGCTGAGGCTGGCCGATACTGGCGCAAAAGTAATAATAGAATGCCCCGATCCAGGGACCACAGGATGGGGCTTAATTGAAGGCCCCAATAAGGGCCAGGTAAAAGTGGCTAAAGTAGAAAACCCCAACGCAAACTGCAAAATATTGGAATCAGGAGGGGGCCTATGTAAAGAAATCACAGTAATAGAAGGCGGCAACCTACCGTGGAAAACGGAAATATTTACAACGGAAAAAAGAAGCTTAACTAGGCTTCTAGGCACGAACAATGAAGCTGGATGGAGAATTGTATGTAGTGGCGTAGAAGACAGATGCTTAACTGTACCCGAAGAACCAGAATCACTAGAATTAGTAAATGGAGTTACCAAAGGAGTATTATTAGTATTAGCTAGATTCGAGCAGGCTGCCAAAGCTAAATGCTCGCTGTTCGGCGGAAGGACAGGTCTGGTATTAGGTTTAGCTGCAGTTTTATTATGGAATGGAAATGGGCTTTCAATCAATAATGAATGACGTATCTGAGTCCTGAATCCTGAGTGTCCAGGTGGGACCGGTGGTCTGCCGGTCCCACCTGACTGTCGTTCGCATTGAAATGGGTATGGTGGTTGAGACTCCTGTGATGATCTGAGAAGATTGGAGGGTGGTATGGGGTGGCTTGGGTGCAAGGCTAAGGGGGCACATGCGGGTGGTACACACCCCAGCGCTCAGCAGTCCGGTCGGGTGGTGGCCATTCAATTGGTCATAGTGGTCGGGTTGGTGTGTGCGTGTGGAATGGGCTGGGCGGAAGGCGCGCTGGCTGCAACCGAACGGTGCCCGAACGAAGAGTTCCGCACCGGCCCCTCTGCAAGTCTGCCGGATTGCCGCGCCTATGAGCTCATCACCCCCGAAGAGCTCGGCCGCGCGAAGCCCCTCACCTTCACTAGCAGTAGCAATGACCACGCAGTTCCCTCACCCGACGGTGAACACATGGCGCTCGAAAGCTTTGCGGCGCTTGAACCCGACCCAAGCTTCAAGGGGGTGCGGACTGTCTTCTCGCGAACATCGCACGGCTGGACGGCTACCTCGGGTGTGGCGCCCGGTGCCACCGGGTCAGATCTCGAATGGGAGCTCCTGAGCCCCGATCTGTCGCAGGTCGCTTTTAAGACACAGAGCCCTTTGAATGCCGTCGAAGAACCGCCCAGCATGTTTGAGCTCGGTCCCGTGGGCGGCCCCTACGCCATCGCGGCGGATGTTCCAAGTGGATACAGGTCTCACTTCGTTGGCGCGAATGGCGGAACTGAAACCGTCGCGCCATTCACCGACGTACTGCTGGACTCGCCTGATCACCAGCTTCTGCCGGAAGGCCCGGAACGCACCGTCGCCGAAGATACTGAACAGGGAAAGAGCGACCTGTACGACTGGACTGACGGCTCGCTGCGGCTCGTAAACGTCGAAGGCGAAGCCCCAGATGTCCGGCAGCTCAACAGCTGCGGAGCCGAACTGGGAGCGGGGATCGAATCGAATAGCGCACTTACAGCCGGCGCGGTCTCCCAAGACGGTTCGAAGATATTCTTCACGAGCTGCGGTAACCGTCTGTATATGCGCGTCGAAGGCAGGGAAACCGTCGAAGTCTCGGCTCCCGCACCCGGGGTGGCGCTGAAGTCCTCAGAACGTGAGCCTGTGTACTTCAACGCTGCTACCCCGGATGGCTCGGAGGTGGTCTTCAACACCAGCACCCCGCTGCTCAAAGGCGAGACGGCTGGTGTGCACAGGCTGTTCATCTTTAACACGGCCACCCGCACTCTCACGCTGATCAGGGACGGGTTCTCTAATAGTGAAGAACGCGGAACGGGCGGCAGGTTCGTGCTGCTCTCCGATGACGGGTCCGCCGTTTATTACAACACGAGCGAAATCATCTACCGTTACGAAACGCGAACCGGCAAGACAAGCTTTGTCGCCGCGATCAGCCCGCCACAAGCCTTCAATGAACCGTCCTACACAACGCCGAACGGCCAGTATCTCGTGTTCGTGAGCGGTGCTACTAATGGCATAGAGGTCGCCGGCCCGCACGGCCTCGAACCCGAACCGCGTGGGTTTGGTCACAATGAGCTGTACCGGTATGACGCGGCTGACGGAAGCACCACATGCGTCTCCTGTGGGCCGGGGGTAGCGCCAGCTGCAGGCAACATGTACGAGTCGCACGGGGTGTGGGTGGCCTCCGATGAAATGCCACCATTCATCCAGATGTCTGAAGACGGGCAGGAGGTGTTCTTCCAGACGACGGCGCAGCTCGTGCCGCAGGACACGAACAGCACCAACGAAAATCCTTCTAGCGCGCAGGAAGACTCGGGTATGGATGTGTATGAGTGGGAGGCCGAGGGGACCGAAGAAGCGCCGGGTGTAGTCTGCCGCGTGATCAATGGCTGCACGCATTTGATCTCAACAGGCGAAGACGTTGGGAAATCGACCTTTCTAGGTGCAAGCCAGGATGGCAGCAACGTATTCTTCGCGACGGCAGCGCAACTCGTGCCGCAGGCCACCCCTGAATTCTCGAACATCTACGATGCCCGTGTGAACGGTGGCTTCCCGCCGCCTGTGGAACCGCGTCCATGTTTGAGCTGCCAGGGCGTGGGCAGCACTGCGCCTTTGTTTAACGCGCCCGCAAGCGGGGCGTTCACGGGCGCAGGTAATCCCGTGCCCGTGTCTACGCAGGAAAGGACCCATACAACCTCTAAATCGGTCAAATGCAGAAAGGGCTTTGCCAAGAAGAAAGGTCGATGTGTGAAGGTCAGTCGCAGGAAGAAAGCCGGAAAAGCGAGCAGGGGGGCAAGGCGATGAGTGCCAAGCAAACCCTCTCTGCCGTAAACCCAATGTCTCAGGAAGCAGCTGCAGAGAAGCTCACTGACAGCTGGTTGCTGCCTCGCTCGTTGCGTAGCTTGACCATGACCGTAACTGGGCTTCTCATTCTGATGTTCGCCCTAGTTCCTGGCACGGCACAGGCTACGTTCGCGATCGAACAAGGCAGTTTTGCGGTCAGCATGTCGAACTATCAGGCTGGCGCGCATGCCAATGTGACCGAGAGCTTTGCACTTGCCCCGAACGGACCTATCGGCTCGATCGGGGCGGAGCTCCGCGGCGGGGAAGTCGTTTTCCCTGCCGGTTTCGCCGGCTATCCTCCGGCGGTGAAGACATGTACGCCTTACCAGCTGGAGGTGCGGATATGTCCGGCCGGCTCGCAGATCGGAACGATCGAAGCGGTAGCCCGGAACCACGAACAAGGGGTAGCCTATTCACGTTTCATCACAGGTCTATACAACATGGTGCCGTCACCGAACGAGACCGCCGTGTTCGGGTTTACGAACGGTTTTCTCGGTGGCTCGCTTATCGCCTCCGTCGGCCCTGACTACAGGGTACATGTGCGAGCAAGTAACATCGTCACGGACGGTCTGGAAATCGTGCGCCAGTCGATCACGGTGTGGGGTGTCCCGGCCGACCCGAGCCACAATCAGCAGCGCGGACAAGAATGCCCATTCGGCGTCTGCGAAGGAGGTAACATCGCGGTCAGCGAAAACCCGGTGCCGTTCCTGGTCAACCCCACCCAGTGCACGAGCGAGCCTGTGGAAGCGGAACTGGCAAACGTCGAATCGTGGGAGGGCGAAAAAGCGGCTGCCGTGAAAGCGAAGGTCGGGCCTTTCACGGGCTGCGACTCGTTGAAGTTCCCGCCGACGATCGCGGTGACCCCCGAAGAACCCCAGGCGACGCTCCCAACCGGCTACGCCGTCGACCTGCGGGTCCCACAGAACGAAGGCGCCGAAGGCATCGCCACGGCCGACCTCCGCGACGCGACGATCAAGATGCCCGCCGGCGTCGTCCTCTCCCCCTCGGCCGCAACGGGCTTGGTGTCCTGCAGCGAAGCACAGGTCGGACTCGGCACCGAACAGCCCGTGGAATGCCCGAACGCCTCGAAGCTCGGTGTCGTCTCGCTGACCACACCCGCGTTGTTTCACGAACTGAAGGGCTTCCTGTATCTCGGCGGCCCACCCTCAGGGCCGATCGCGAAACCGCCGTTCACGGTGTATTTGACGCTCGCGGGTGAGGGCGTGCTCGTGAAGATCAAGGGCACGGCCACCCCGGACTCGGTGACGGGGCAGATTACGACGATCTTCGATAAAAACCCGGAGTTGCCGTTCAGCGAACTGAAATTGCAGTTGACGGGCGGTTCGCGCGCAACGGTCGCAAACCCCCGCGTGTGCGGGGAATACCACGCCGAAAGTACCCTCACCCCCTGGACCGCCCCGTTCGGCGAACCCGCGACGCCGGGCAGCTTCCCGTTCCAGATCACAGGCTGCCAGCCGCCAAGGTTCTCCCCGACGTTCGCGGCGGGCACGACGAGCAACCAGGCAGGTGGCTACAGCACCTTCCGGGTCACGTTCTCCCGCGAAGACGCCGACGAGGATCTCGCCGGGCTGACGGTCACGACCCCGCCGGGCCTCTCGGGGAACCTCTCGAAGGTCCCGCTGTGCGAGGAACCGCAGGCCGCGCAGGGCACCTGCCCGGAAGCGAGCCAGATCGGCGAAGTGACCGCGGGCGCCGGCCCCGGTCCCGAACCGGTCTTCATCAAAGGCGGCAGGGTCTACCTCACCGGCCCCTACGAGGGCGCGCCGTTCGGCCTCTCGATCGACGTGTCCGAGAAGGCCGGCCCACTCGACCTCGGGACCGGCCCATGCGACTGCGAAGTCGTCCGCGCGACCGTGAACGTCGACCCGCACACCGCGCAGCTGACGGTCTCCAACGGAGCGCTGCCGACGATGAAGGACGGCATTCCCTTCCAGGTCAAGAGCGTGGACGTAGACATCAACCGCCCCGAATTCACATTCAACCCGACCAGCTGCAACCCGATGGCGGTCAACGGGACGCTGACGAGCACCCAGGGAGCGGTCTCCCAGCGGGCCTACCACTTCCAGGCGACCAACTGCGCGGCGCTCGCGTTCAGCCCCGCGCTCAAGGTCTCCACCTCGGGGCACACCTCGCGGGCGAACGGCGCGAGCCTCGACGCCAAGCTGAGCTTCCCCACCGCACCACAGGGAAGCGAGGCGAACATCGCCAAGGTCAAAGTCGAACTCCCCAAGCAGCTGCCCTCGCGGTTGACGACGCTGCAGAAAGCGTGCACGGCCGCGGTCTTCGAAGCCAACCCCGCGCACTGCCCGGCGGCGTCGGTGGTGGGTATCGCGAAGGCGGTCACGCCGATCCTCCCCGTCCCGCTACAAGGCCCCGCGATCTTCGTCTCGCACGGCGGCGAAGCGTTCCCGAGCCTGGTCGTCGTCCTGCAGGGCTACGGGGTGACGGTCGACCTGGTCGGCACGACGTTCATCTCCAAGGCGGGGATCACGAGCTCGACGTTCAAGACGGTGCCCGACGTGCCGGTCGGCACGTTCGAGCTGTACCTCCCGGAGGGCAAGCATTCCGCGCTGGCGGCACCCGGGAACCTGTGCAAGAGCAAGCTCACGATGCCCACCGAATTCCTCTCGCAGGACAACACGCTGATCCGCCAGAGCACGAAGATCGCGGTGACGGGGTGCGGGAAGGCGAAGCAGGCAAGCAGGACAAGCAAGGCCAGCGGCGCCAGGCGGGCGCGCAGAGCGCGCCGCTAGCCGATCCGCGGATAGAGCCGCTCGCACAGCTCGGTGACGCGCCGCGCCTCGCCCATCGTCGCCGGCCGCGGATCGCCGGCGACGGTCTCTTCGCCGCGCCAGCAGGCGACGACGTCCGCGAGCTCCGCACGCAGAGAGTCGTTGCGCGAGCCGAAGCTCTCCACCCGCTCCGACTCGCGCTGGCTGGGAGCGCCGGCCTCGGTCCACGCCCAGCGGCGGCCGAGGCGCAGCGTCATCGGGCCGTAGTTGCCGCCGCGGCCTTCGGCGATCGCGTAGCCGTCATCGCCGAAGGCCTCCAGGCGGAACGTGTTGACCCAGCGGATGTGTGAGACGCGGACCGTGGCGAGCAGGCGCTCCTGCCGGAAGGTCGCGACCACGTCCTCCTCGATCCCGGTCGGCCAGAATCCGCGGGTCGCCTCGATCGCCACGCAGTGCGCCGCGGGGGCGAGCGCTAGCAGCAGGTCGAGCAGGTGCACGCCGGGGTCGAGCAGCACCCCGCCGCCCGCGCGCGCCGGGTCGAGCTTCCAGCCCACGGCCGATCCGGGGTGCCCGCCGTGCCCCACGAGCATGTCGATGTTGCGCAGCTCGCCGAGCTCGCCGGCGCCGGCTCGGCTGAGCAGCTCGGCAACCGCGGGCAGGTAGCGGTAGTTGTAGCCGACGAAGCTGGGTCGCGGGAGGCCCGCCGCGAGCCTCTCGAGCCGGCGCGCGTCGGCGCCGCGCACCCCCAGCGGCTTCTCACCCAGGCCGGGGCGGCCCGCCCCGAGCACCTCCGCCGCGATCGCCATGGCCCGATCGTGCGGCACGGCTACCACGGCCGCGTCGTAGGCGCCGCGCGGCAGCTCGGCGAGCGTGGCGTAGTGCGGAGCACCGCCCGGCTCCAGGAGGCCTTCGCTCGCGGGGTCGACGGTAGCAGCC
>JBOGYA010000006.1:0-25760 GCA_050696515.1 Solirubrobacteraceae bacterium | reverse complement strand
CATCAAGACGTGGTAGGCAGCGTCGGGCATTCCGCACGCAGTGTGTCGACTGGGCAATGTGTACGGTCCCCGCCAGAGTCCCCATGGCGAGGCCGGAGTGGTTGCGATCTTCACTCACCACCTGCATACCGGGCGTTCGCCGAAGGTCTTCGGGTACGGCAAGCCAACCCGTGACTATGTGCATGTGAGCGACGTCGTGAGCGCGCTGCGGGCGGCCTCCGGCGTCGCAGGGACCTTCAACGTCGCGACCGGCGTGGAGACCGACGTCATGACTGTGTGGAGCGCGCTGGCACAGGCGTCGGGGGTCCCGATCCAGCCCGAGCTCGCGCCTCTGCGAGAGGGAGAGCTGGAGCGGAGCTGCATGGACCCCTCGCGAGCCCAGCGGGAGTTGGGTTGGGAGGCGCAGGTCACGTTGGGGCTGGGCCTGCGTGAAACGTACGAAGCCCTGGTCGACGAGTTCGAACGCGCTGGCTGAGTCGGGCGCTCGCTGGAGGCGCTATCCCAGCGTGCTGCGAGCGAGCTCGAGCATCGCCGGGGTGCCCATGTCGATGACGGGCGCGGCCAGGATGTGCGCGGCGATCGTCTGCCCTCGTGCGAGCGCCAGGGGGAACACGTCGTGACCAAAGTCCAGCTCGATCCCCGGTGGCAGATCCCGCAGAAGCAGCGGGTCGACGATGTACAGTCCCGCGTTCACATAGGCGTGACCGTCGACTCGCGAGGAAGCTTTCTCGTGGAAGGCGTCAACCGTGCCGTCGGCGCTGACCTCGACTGTGCCCTTGCCCTCGACCTCGCTGGCCCGGTAGAGGGTGAGCGTGGCAACGGCGTTCGCGCGTCGGTGGACCTCCGACACTGCGTCGATCGACTCGTCGACGATCACGTCGCCGTAGAGCACGACGAACGCGTCCTCCCCAAGGCTGGGCAGAGCGTTGAGTACGCCTCCTGCCGTGCCCAGCAGGTTGCGCTCGACCACCACCTCGATGTCGGCCGCCAGGGGGTGCGCGGCCACAAAGCCCTCGATCTGGCCGGCGAGGTGGTGCGCGTTGATGACTATGCGCTCGATCCCACCGTCCTTCAGATAGCGGATCTGGCGAGCGAGCAGCGGCTCGCCGCCCACGTCGACCAGGATCTTGGGCACGGCTCGCCCCAATTCGCCCAGGCGGGTGCCGCGTCCGGCCGCCAGGATCATCGCGTTCATCGCGGCGTCGCCTGCCCCGATCCACAAGCCTGCACCCCGCGGACGCGGGGCGGTACCCCTCCGGCGGATGGGGACCGGGGAGTCGCTAGACCACACACGGCCGGGTCTCGGCGAGGCGAGTCTTGAAGTAGTCGACCAGGATGTGGTTGACGATCAGGTGGACGTCCTCGACGACCCCGTAATGATCTGAGGGCACGATCAGGGAGATGTCCGACAGCTCTGCGGCCGCGCCGCCGTCGAAGCCGAGCAGCCCGACGACCTCGGCGCTGCGCGAGCGCGCGTAGCGCATGGCCTTCAACACGTTCGGCGAGTTGCCGCTCGCGGAGACGACGATCAACACGTCACCGGCCTGAACCAGGTTGGTCAGCTGCTCGGAGAAGACGTTCTCGTAGCCGAGGTCGTTGGCGAGCGCGGTCATGATCGCGGCGTTGTCGTTGAGACTCACGATCCGAAAGCGCTTCATGTTGGGTCCGATGGTGTTCTTGGCCAGGTCGGCCGCCATGTGGCTGGCCGTGGAGGAGCTGCCGCCGTTGCCCAGCAGGAACACCTGCTTGTTGCTGCGGTATGCGCGAAGCAGCGTCTCGCCCAACGCATTCATGTGCTCTCGCGGAAGCGCCTCGATGGCGGCCTGCAGCCGATCGAGATACTCGTCCAGGTGACGCTCCATCATGGGTGCCCGTTGCTCCCTTCGAGCAGGGTGATCTGGGTTCCACGCGCGGCGAAGTGGAACGGCACCTCCCGCAGCTCGGCGAGCGCCGTGCGCACATCCGCCTGCCGCTCCGCCGGGGCCATGATGAGCAGGAAACCGCCGGCTCCCGCCCCCAGCAGCTTGCCCCCGCTCGCACCGGCCCCCCGCGCCCGGTCGTACCACTCGTCGATGCTCGCGTCGCTCAGGCCCTCGACCAGCGATCGCTTGAGCTCCCAGTTGCGGTCGAGCAGGGGGCCGACCCCGTCGGCATCGCCCCGGCCGAGCACCTCCCGCATCTCGTACGCGAGGTCTCGCATCCCGAGCAGCGTATCGGTGGTGCTGCCCTCGCGAATCGCCTCGCGCTGCCCGCTGAGCACATCGGAGGCCGCGCGCTGACGCCCGGTGTAGAAGAGCATCAGCGAACGGTGCAGTCGCTCCAGCGTCCCCGGCGGGCAGACGATGGGCTCCACCCTGACGCCGCCCCCACGTGGCATGAACTCGATGAAGTTGAAGCCTCCCTGGGCCGCGGCGTACTGGTCCTGGCGACCGATTGGCTTGCCCAGCACATCGATCTCGATGTGAGAGGCCTCCTCGGCCAGGTCGATGGTCGAGCGGAACACGCCCTGGTAGGCGTACAGAGCGTTGAGCAGCCCGACCGTGACGGCGCTGGAGGAGCCGAGCCCCGTGCCCTGCGAGGGCACGTCCGCCAGCGTGAGCACATCTAGCCCCCGCGGCAGGCCCGTCAGATGCAGGGCCTCGCGCACGAGCTCGTGCTCGACCTCCCGTGCGGTGGGAACGATCTCGGTCCTCGAGTAGCTGACCCGCATATCGCCCTCGAAACGCGGGGCGACGACGACATGAATCCACTTGTCGATCGCGCTCGAGACTACCGCGCCACCGTGCTCGTCGCTGAAGTCCGGAAGGTCGGTGCCGCCGCCGACGAACGAGACGCGCAGGGGGGTCTTGGAGATGATCACGTCCTGAAGTCCTCGCCCGACATGCGTCACCAACGGCGGCGGGCCTTGATATCTTGTGGGGGCCACGGATTGCTCAAGCTGCGCAACGCCCCGGGTCTCCATTGGGCTGACCGTTAATGCCACCGACCCCCCCAAGCTCAGCGCCGCCACAGACTCGCGCGATTCGCTGGGTGTTCCTCGACCGCGATGGCACACTGAACGTCAAGCCGCCGGACGGCGAGTACATCGAGCGTCCAGAGGCGTTGGAGCTGCTGCCGGGCGCGGCGGCGGCAGTCAGGATGCTCAACCGTGCTGGGCTGTGGACGGGCGTGGTGACCAACCAGCGAGGCATCGCGCTCGGTCGAATGAGCGCCGCGGATCTGGATGCGGTCCATGAGCGCCTCAGGGGCTTGCTGAAGCTCGAGGGGGCGTGCGTGGATGCGATCTATGTGTGCCCCCACGCGGTGGGCGCCTGCGACTGTCGCAAGCCCGAGCCGGGACTGCTGCGACTGGCAAAGAGTGAGCATCCCGCGCTGGACTTCGCCCGTGCGGCGATCGTGGGCGATTCCTCCTGTGACATGCAGGCCGGCAGGCGGCTCGGTCTGAAGACGGTTCTGATCTCCGAGAGCAACGACGATCGGGTGGCCGCTCGTGCCGCCGATCACGTGGTTGCGGATCCCCTCCAGGCGGCTAGCCTGCTGGTAGATGCCTTTTAGAGCCTGTCGCTCAGTGCTTGCGCTGGCCCTGGTGTGCGGCGCTATGGCCGGTTGTGGCGCCGCCGTCGCCTCGCGGTCTGGGCATATGCCGGGACTGTCCCTCGCGGACGTGAGCGTGGGGGGTGGGAGCGTCGGCGGCGCTCGCGCGTCGAGCTCGTCCCCCCCGTTTCGTTTCTTCTCGCCATCCAGCTTCTGGAACAAGCCACTGGCCGCGAACGCTCCGCTGAACCCCGATTCGGCTCAGCTCGTGAGCGCGCTCAACTCGCAGGTCGCGGCCGAGGAGCAGGCGGAGAGCGGCCCGTGGATCAACACGACTAGCTACAGCATCCCAATTTACACCGTGCCCGCCAATCAGCCGACGGTGCGCGTCACTCTCGACAACGCTCTACCGGCGGTGGCGCTGCGGGCGGCGTTCAGCGAGGTTCCGCTGCCCCCGGACGCTCAGCCGGCGATCGGTACCGATGCCCTGCTCGTGGTCTGGCAGCCGAGCACCGATCGCCTGTGGGAATTTTGGCGGCTGAAAGATACGGCTGGTGGATGGTATGCCTCATGGGGCGGCGCGATCCAGCATGTGTCTACTTACTCGGGTGTCGCGGGCCGCGAAGCCTGGCCGGGCGCCACCTCGTGGTGGGGGGCTTCGGCTTCCTCCCTGTCACTCGTCGGTGGGCTGATCTCCTTTGAAGACCTCGCACTGGGTGAAATCAACCACGCGCTGTCGATGTCGCTGCCCAATGTCCGTGCCGGTGTCTACTCCGCTCCCGCCAGGCGCAGCGATGGGAGGTCCCATGAACCGCTCTCGCTGCCAGAGGGGGCTCACCTGAGGCTTGACCCCCACCTCGCCCTGGCCTCGTTGCACCTTCCACGGTTGACGTTGATGATCGCCGAGGCTGCGCAGCGCTACGGGATCTTCATCAAAGATGGGGCCCGGAATGTGACCTTCGATGCGCAGGACCCGATCCCGACTGGGATCGAACCATATGGCGGACCGAATGGCTATTTCGAGGGCGAGTCCCCGGCTCGGCTGCTGGCTTCCTTCCCCTGGAACCGGCTGGAGCTCTTGAAGATGGAGCTGCACTCCAGCAAATCCAGGCTTCAGTCACAGAGCAGAGCCAGGCATCCCCGGCGCAAGTCCAAGCGTCGGCGCGCACACGGATGAAGCGACCCGAGCATCGTCCCTCCAGCGCCGAGGAGCAGATGATCCTGCTGAGCGCCGGCACGGCGTCTCGCAGAGAGGCTGGGCGGGAGCAGGCCGCACAGCTCGGCGCCTCGGTGGATTGGTCCCGGGTCGCCGCGTTGCTGGACACAAGGAGATTGCTGCCAACATTGGGTCCGCGTGTGATCGAGCTCGCCGGGGGCGACTCCAGCGAGGAGTTCTCGACGATCGTGACGCGGGCGCTGGATGCCGGCCGCCGGCAGGGCGCGGTCCTGCAGTTGATCGCCGAGCGCGTAACCGCAGCGCTGACCGGCGCCGGGATTCGCTGCTCGCCGCTGAAGGGGCCGTCGCTGAGCGAAGTTCTCTACGGTGACCTGGGGCGACGTCCCTCCGCTGACATCGATCTGCTGGTCGCCCCCGAGCAGCTGCATCGGGCGGTGGAGGTCGTGCGCGGGCTGGGCTACGCGGCGCCCACCGACCACGTCGAAGATGACGGGCTGCCCCTGTTGCACTTCACGCTGATCCATGAGGACGATCAACTCCCGCCGGTTGAGCTCCATTGGCGTATACATTGGTATGAGCAGAGCTTTGCGCGGGATCGTTTGCTCGTCCCTAGCGAAGGGCCGACCGGCCGGTGGCGGCCGGCCCCGCTCGACGAGCTGATTGCGCTGTTGCTGTTTTACGCGCGCGACGGCTTCATCAGTCTTCGGTATGCGGTCGACATCGGCGCGTGGTGGGATGCCTTCGGCGCCAGCCTCCAGCCGGGGGCGCTCGAAGAGTCGATCCGCGCATATCCTGCGCTCGGGCCCGTCCTCCTGGCAGCTGCCAGGGTGGCGGAGAAGACGGTGGGACTGCCCTCTGCGCACCTCGCCAAATCCGGCGCAAAGCTCGGCGTCCGCGGGCGCATCGCGGTTCGGTTGGCAGATCCCTATCCCCATTCCAGCGAAGCGCAGCTCTACGCCGACATCGGCTTGATCGACGGGCTGCTGGCGCCTCGGGGGGGCTTTCGCGCGTTCGTCAAACGGCAGGTCGCGCCCCGGGAGGCCGAGCAGGAGCATGCGCTAGAAGTAGGATGGGCGCGGGGGAGCTCCACCATGGGTCACAGCGTGCGCGTGCTGAGTCGATATGGGCTGGCGATGATCCGCCTGCTCGGCGGCTCGTAAAAATCGCGTGACCGCCGGGCGCGGCTGAGCCGGCCTCGACGCGATCCGCTGCGCGTGAGCGTACTTTTTGGGGGGCCGGCATCGTTGGTGGGGCGCTGAATGACGCCGCGCCGGAAGCCGACATCCCAATCCCTGCCAAGAGGCCGATCTGCGCCCGCGCGGTTGATCGTGGGCGCGTTCCTGTGGCTCGAGGGAGCGCTGGCGCTGTCGATGGGCTACCTGTTGGCGCTGCTGATGGCGGCTCGCGATGCGACGCATGAGTCCTCCCCGCCGTCCGCAAGCAGCTCGCGGCTCGGACTACGGTTCATCGTGCTAGTTCCAGCGCACGACGAGCAGAGTGGCATCGGCACCACATTGAGCTCACTGCTCAGCTGCGACTATCCCGATGCTGCCAGGCGCATTCTGGTGATCGCCGACAACTGCACCGATCGGACGGCGGACTGCGCGATGCAGGCAGGCGTGGAGGTCTGGGCGCGGACGGATCCGGCGAGGCACGGCAAGGGCTTCGCCCTGGCGTGGGCGCTGAAGCGGCTGCAGGCCGAGGGGGCCGATTTTGACGCAGTCGTCATGCTCGACGCCGATTGCACGGTTTCCCCCAACATGTTGAGCGCGATCGACCGGCGCCTGCGCGCGGGGGCGAGCGCGCTGCAGGTCGACTACGTGGCGGCGAACCCCGGCGCCTCACACGCTTCCGCGCTGCGCTTCGGCGGCTTTGCGTTGATGAATACAGTCCGGTTCAAAGGCAAGCAGCGACTCGGCCTGTCCTGCGGACTGGTTGGGACCGGCATGGCGTTCACCAGGGACCTGCTCGGCCGCGAGCCGTGGACGACCACGGGCCTCGTGGAGGACGGCGAATATCACATGCGCTTGGTCCAAGCGGGCGAGCGGGCCGAGTTCGTCCCTGAGGCATGGGTCAGCTCGGCGGTCCCCACCTCCATGCGAGGCAGCTCGGTCCAGCAGGCGCGGTGGGAACAGGGCAAGCTCGAGCTGATTCGCCACTGGAGCCCACAGCTGGTGTCCTCGGGGGTGCTCAGGCGCGACATCGTGCGCCTGCACGCCGGATTGGAGTGCCTGGTTCCGCCACAATCGCTGATTGCGGCGGGCAGCGCGGGTGCGATGCTCGCTGGACTGCTGCTGGGTTCCAAGCGCTTGGTGTCGCTGGCCGCTGCCACCCTGGCCGCTCAGCTCGCCTTCGTGCTGGCGGGTCTGCGTCTTGTGCGGGCGCCCGCGCCGGTCTATCGCGCACTGCTCCTCGCGCCCGCGTTGATCGCCGGCAAGGTCGTGCTCTACATCCGACTGCTGGGCGGGCGCGGGCCGACATCCTGGGTCAGGACCGAGCGCGAGGCGTCGCCTTGAGGGTCGCCTACCTCTGCTCCCTGTATCCAGCTGTTTCGCACACCTTCGTACTGAGAGAGGTCGCTGCCCTGCGTCGTCTTGGCGCCGAGATAGCGACCTTTTCGATCCGCCGAGCGAGCGCCGATCAGCTGCTCGCCCAAGCCGACCGCGCGGCGTTCGAAACCACTTACGCGATCCTCCCTCCCCGTTGGGGCAGGCTGCTCGGAGCACACCTCAAGCTCATGATCAAAGCACCGCAGGCGTTTTTCGCCACATTGGCCTTCGCGCTGGGCCTGGCGCCCGCGGGCGTGCGTGGGCGTTTGTGGCAGCTCTTCTACTTCGTAGAGTCGGTGATGCTCTGGCGCGAGTGCCGCGAGCGGGGCATCAGGCACATTCATGTCCACCTGGCTAACGCCGCCGCCGATGTTGCGCTGCTGGCTGCACATCTCGGCACCGCGATCGAACCGGAACGGCCGTGGTCGTGGAGCTTTACGATGCATGGTCCCACTGAGTTTTACGACGTCGGCCACTATCGATTGGCAGAGAAGCTGCGACACGCCCGCTTTGTCGTGTGCATCAGCGACTACGCGCGCAGCCAGCTGATGACGCTGTGCAACCCCGAGATGTGGAATCGACTGCATGTCATCCATATCGGCATCCCGATCGGGCAGTTCACCCGCTCGGAGAATGGAAGCCGTCCCCAACGCGATCGGCCGATGATCCTGTTCATCGGCCGTCAGGTACCCGAGAAGGGCCAGGCCGTTCTGCTGCAGGCGGTGGCGTCACTGGCAGCGCGCGGGCGCCTTGTCGATGTGACGCTCGCCGGAGAGGGGCTTGCGCGACCGATGCTCGAACGCTTGGCTGAGCGCCTCGGGATCGCCGCACAGGTGTCCTTCCCGGGTGCGGTCGGCCAGGAGGAGATCCAAGCTCTGTACGCGGGCGCATCGATCTTCTGCCTGCCGAGCTTTGCCGAGGGCGTACCGGGTGTGCTGATGGAGGCGATGGCGATGAAGCTCCCGGTGGTGAGCACCAGGATCACCGGCATTCCCGAGCTGATCGACGACGGTCAGACCGGGCTGCTCGTCGTGCCTGGTCGGGTGGATGAGCTCGCCGACGCGTTCGAGCGGCTGCTCGCCGATCCGTCATTTTGTCGCGAGATCGGCTCCCGTGCCAGGGAGAAGGTGCTGCGCGAGTTCAATACCGAGCGCTCGGCGGAGCGGCTCTACGCGCTCTTCGCGGAGCAGCTTGCTCAAGACCCGTCCCCTCAGGCGGACGCGTCGCCGGAAGATTCTCAGTGGGGCGGCGCGGTCGCGAACAGCGGCGCCTGAGTCAGGGTGGCCACTCTGCCGCCGGCCGCTGCGAGCAGGTCGTCGTAGCTGAGGTCGTCGGCTTCGACTGAGACGGAGAGGCCGCGGTTGCCGAGTTCACTGGCGACTTGTTTCTGGTGGTCGTCGACGTGCTCGCCCAGCGACAGGCGTCGTGGGACGAGCAGTGGGCATTTGCCGACCTCGAATGCTGCCAGGGCCGTTCCCACTCCGGCGTGGGCCACGACCACGTCGGCCTCGAGCATCGCCTGTGTCAGGTCCCGCTCGGGGATCGCGTAGTGCCCGGAGATCCCAAGGCCCTCTGTGTCGGTATCCCCGGTCTGCCACAGCACGTCGGTCTCGGATGGGAAGATCTCCAGCAGGCGACGTATGAGCCGTGGGAAACCGTACCCGCGATACGTGCCGAGCACCACGACGGCTTTATCGAGCCGATCTGGGCGGTCACGAGGCGAGGGTGAGCACTTGAAGGCGTCGAACACCGAGCCGCTGCAGCGCCAATCCCCGCGGGACCAGCCCGGATACTGAGCATAGAGATGCACGCCCGGGATCCGGCTGATCAAGCGTCCGGTGATCGAAGGCCCGTCGATGCGTGCTGCGCTCTCGATGAAGTGGCAGCTGAGCCTACGCAGGCGTGCCATTGCAAAGAACGGCAGGGCGACCGCGGACCCGGTGCTTACAACTGTGCACAGGCTGTGGTCGCGGAAGACGCGACGCGCCGCGGCCAGATTGCGTGTCACGTTGATTGGATCGCGTCCTCCCACAAATGGGACGAAGTCGACATCCTGGCCGTCGAGTAGCGAGCGGCTCTGCGGGGTGTCGAAGGTGACCCATCGAAAGGGCCCCTCGATGCCCGATAGCCGCTTGTAAAGGTGGTGCAGCTCCTTGAGGTGCCCGCCGGTCGAGGCGACGAGAAGGGTGCTCAAACCGGCAGCCGCTCCGCAACGAGTGACCGTCGGGGCGGCGATCTCATGTCCACCCAGCACTCCGAGACAAGTTCCCGGGTGTTGCGAATGTTCGCCCGGCTCGAGGCCCCGAACACGATCGCCTCGATGTTGGGCTGCCCGCAGACCCACTCGATCGCCTCGCGAGCGGGTATCGCCCCAGATGCATAGACCGACATCGCGATCGCGCGGAAGTCACGCTCGCGCAGTGCGGCTTCGTAGGCCTGAGCGCCCCCGCACATGCGAAAGCCGATCTTGTTGATGTTGGAGCAGACGATGGGATTCTCGATCTGCAGCTCTTCCAGCACGTCGAGCAGCGCGGGCATGTTCATGGTGATGAACCCGGGCTCCGCGTCGTAACGGCCCCGAACGTGCTCGGCGAAGATCCGGAAGGCATCCTTGAACCCAAGACCGAGCAGCAGATCGACGACCACGTTCTGGAGAAAGATCACCGGGGTGCGCAGACCCTGGAACATCTTCATCTCGGCGTCGATCAACAGCGTGGTGAGGCCCTCGATGTCGCGCTTGGCGATCGACCTGCCGCCACGGATCGCGGCGTCCATCAGCCCATCGTCGGGTAGGAACCGCCTCACGGCTCCCAGCATTCCGTTCTCGGTAACCGCATTCGCGTACTTGTGGGCGTAGGGCATCCCCGGGAAGAAGATGAAGTCGCTGTAGCGGTCGGGGTGCGCGCGCACGTGGTCGCAGATCAGGGAGATCCGCTCGTGCGTGGTGCACATGAATGTCCGCACGCCCTCCTCGTAGGCCGCGTCGAGGACGTCGATCACTGCGTCGATCTTCTGAAAGCGCAACGACTGCGCGCGTGCCTTCTCCTCGGACATGTGGTTGACGCCGAAGAACTGATTGTCCCCAAACAGCAGCCTGTCGATCGGCAGTCGCACCGCGCCGTTGGCCATCGGAGGCTGCAAAGTGCCCTGATCCATCTCAGCGCCGTCCCAGTCGGAATCGGCGTGGGCGCTTGGTGTGGGTGGTGGCGAGGGAGATGCCGTCGGTGGAGGTCGATGCTCCCTTCTCGGCATCTGTGATCATCATCGCGATGACCCTGTCGGTGACAGCCGCGCTCTCGAAGTCGTTCACCTCGCCGGCTCGTCGCTGCCCCCGTGCCCGGTCTGCTTGGCGCTCCCCGACTCGCTGGATGAACGCGTCGATCTGCGCGCTGTACTCCTCGCCGCGAAGGTAGAACCAGACCGGTTCAGTCAGCTCGGTGGTGAAGCGAACGTTCCAGCCCGGCTCGTAGCCGGCGGGCAGGCGTGCGGTGTCCCTCAGGTACGCCTGGCATTCCTGGCGGTCTGCGTAGATCCGTCCTGCCGTGCCCCAGATCGTGACACGCGTGGTCATCTTGCGGTATGACTCATCCGACCAGTTCACCGAGATCTGGGCGGTCTTTCCTTCTGTGAAGTGCAGGGTGCTGAAGACCTCGTCGTCGGTTTCGCGGGAGAACACCCGGGTGAGGGCTGTTCCGCCGACGCCCACCGGCTCGCCGAGGTACCAGTTGACGAGGTTGATGGCGTGTGCCGCGTAGTCGTACAGGCATCCCCCGCCCTCCTCGCGCTGGCTGCGCCAGGTCCCCCCCTTCGGCTTCAGCACCACCGGCCCGTAGGCCTCGCCGAGCACATGCGTGACCTCTCCGATAGCCCCGGCCTCGAGGAGGCTCTTCACCTCGCTGAAGGCGCCGACGAAGCGGTTGTGGTAGCCGACCTGCGTGACCAGGCCCCGCTCACGCGAGAGCGCGGCGAGTTGCCCTGCGTCGGATGCTTTGAGCGTGAACGGCTTCTCGCAGAAGACGTGCAGATCTCGCTCGAGCGCCGCGCGCGCCATCTGCGCGTGGAAGCGCGAGGGTGTGGCGATCACGACGGCGTCGAGGTCGACGCTCCGCAGCATGGACTCGTAGTCGTCATACGTCCTCACGCCGGTGTACTTCTGCAGCACGCCGAGCACGTACTTCGAGGAATCGCAGACACCCACCACCTCCACGTCGGGATGGGGGTTGACGGTCGCAAAGTGCGAGAGGCCCATCTTGCCGAGTCCGACGACGGCTACCTTGATCATGCGACCAGCTCCAGCGCCACGCGGGGTGTGCGGCGCAGTCCACGGTCGAGGTGGTCGGCCAGGCGCAGGGCGAAGGCGATCAGCATGAAAGTGGAGTTCGCCTGGCCCGAGGTGGGGAACGTCGAGCTGCTGGCGACGAAGAGATTCTCGAAGCCGTGGACGGCGAGGTCGCGGTCCACCACACCGTCCTCGGGGAGCGCCGACATGCGGGTCGTGCCGCACTGGTGATAGCCCCCGAAGAGCTGGTCGCGCACCGCCGCCTCGACGTCGTCGTACAGGTACTCGACATGGCCGAGCCCCTGCGCTCGCAGCGCCCGATCAAGGGCGTCGTGGGCTCGTCTCACATTGGCGACGTCCTGCCCGTCGAAGTGCAGGTGGGTCCGCAGTCGCGGCATCCCGCAGGCGTCGTGCTCGGCGGAGGGCTCGACGAAGCTCTCCCGGTGTGGGAGGTGCTCGCCGTGGTAGAGCAGGGGGTAGACGTTGGCGGCGCTGCGCACGAAGAACCCCGGGACCTTGCGGCCGCGGCGCAGGAAGCGCCGGTAGCCGAAGCTGAGGGCGAACGTCGTCGCGGGCCAGAGGTCTCCCAAGACGTTGCGCAGGTGCGCCCGCGCGGTCGTGGGGCGACTCGTCTTGATGTGGGCCTGACGGATCCCCTCGGCCACGAAGTACCGCCCGAGGGGAGAGACCAGCATGAGGTAGACGAACGAGAGGATGCCGCTCCCGTGGGATGCGTCGCCAACCTCGGGGTTGACCAGCCACATCGCGGCGTTCGCAAGCCGCCGCTCGCGCTGGGCCTCCGCGGCGATCGTGAACCTCCTGCGCACGTACACGCCCTCCCCGTCGCGCTCGTGGGCATAGATGGTCCGCTCGGGCGGTGTGGTGAAGCGCACCCGGGCGACGCGACACTCGACGTGCGCCATGTACCAGTGCCCGAGATGCCCGGAGTGGTTGCCGATTCCTCCTGGATGCTCACGGCTCGAGGCGAACAGCAGGCGCGTCGACTCCAAGCCGCCGGCGGCGATCACATAGCGCGCCGCACGGATCGTGACGATCCGACCGCTCTTGCCCCGGGCCTCAAGACGCTCGACGCTCCATTTGCCCTCCTCGGAGGGGGCGGGGCGAGGCACGATCTCGGTGCACGTCAACCCTGTCCGAAGCCGCAGCGAGGGGGTGCTTTCGAGGGCCACGCGGTACTCGCGGGCGAAGTTCGTCGGCAACGACCAGCGCTCCAGCGCGCTTGCCCGCACCTCGCCGTCGGCGAAGCCGGGGACGATCGAGCGGCCCGCGAGCTCCGGTACGCCCTCGGAGGTGAAGATCGCCGCGCCGCAGCGGCACCAGTCGCACGCCCGCTGCAGGTAGCGCGAGATCTCCTCGTAGCTGACCGGCCAGTGCGCCTCCGCCGCGAGCGGGCGCGCCTCGAAGTCGATCGGGTCATAGGGCACGCAGCGCCCTCCCCACAGGTTCGATGCCCCGCCCACCTGCCGGCGTGTGGCCAGCGACATCTCGACGTGGTGAGGATCTCCACCCACGGTGTCGCCGAGCCGCTGAAGCTGGGGGTCGAAGTCCGCGCCGCCGCTCTCCAGCAGGACGACGCGATGGCCGGCTCGCGCCAGCTCCAGAGCGAGCACGATGCCCGCCGGCCCCGCCCCCACCACGGCGACGTCGGCGTCGATCTCCTCCCCGTGCTCGCCGGCGCGGATCTTGCTCCCAGGTCTGGACCGCGCGTCAACCATGGACGGGGACCTTGGGGGTCAACTCGCGCGACACAAGCTCCCTGAAGGCGCGCAGCGGCCCGGGGTCGGGCTCGCGCGAGAGCGATTCCGCGGCGACTGTCGCAACACTCACGCGCTCCGGGCGTGTCGTGCTGAACAGCACGGTGCCGGCGGGGTTACGAGCGAGCGCGTCCTGGAGCAGCAGCGAGGCCACGACCTCGGGGCGCCCGCAATCCTCGCCCACCGCCCGGTTCCAGCTCGAGCGCCGCTCTGCGCGGCCGTAGACGTGGCTGAGAATGCTGCGCAGCGCGCGGGAGAGCACGCCGAATGTGATCGCTGGCTGGCCCGGGTCGAGGAGGGGAAGCGTAGGATCGAGGATGTCATCTCGGATCTGCAACCGCACCGGACGCTCGACTGCCCTGCTCAGCGCAATGCAGGGATCGGCCTCGCCGGCCAGGCCCCAGGCTCTCAGGAGCCCGGCCTGGCGCAGCTCCTCGAGCGTCTCCTCGAGCTCGGGCATGGCGAGCTCGTCGGCGGGCGCCGGACCGTGGATGAAGAGGATGTCCACATATTCGGTGTCCAGCTCCCGCAGGCTGGTCTGGAGGCTCGTGCGCGCTGTCGCCTGGTCGTACCGGTGAGGCTGGTGGAAGGTGTCGGCATGGCGCTTGAGCGCCTGGCGCAGAGCGGGGAAGCGGGCGACGACGGCGCGGGCGGGCGCCTGCAGGCGCCCGAGCCGGCCGGCGGCTCCGCCCGGCTCGATCCCGAACTTCGTGGCGATCGTGATCTCCTCCCGGCGTCCGCGGGCAAGTTGTCCGAGCTCGCGCTCAGCCGCCCCGAGCCCGTACATGCGAGCGACGTCGAAATGCCGTATGCCCTGCTCAAAGGCCTCGGCCAGCAGCCGCTGTCGATGACGTCCGGAGGCGGACTGCATGATTCCGGCGCAGCCGAAGCCGATACGTGACGCGGTGGGCTCGAAGAGCTCCGAGCCGGATGGGGTGTCGGCGGTCGCCGAGCCGTTCGCCCGGTCCACGCGAAAGCAGTCAAGCGAATCGACCTCTTGTCCGATAGGCGCTCTAAATGGAGGAGTCATGGGTTGTTAAGGCGTAGACCTCTCCAAGGTTGATCCCAAATGCTCATCATCGTCATCTCTGTCCTGCTCCTGCTCCTATGGCTGTTGCTCGTCGTAGGGGTCATCGCACTCTGTCGGATGGCGGCCGGCGGCGAAACCCGACCCGCGCCGAGACACTCGCCTGCCGACCTCGCGCGCGTGCACGGTCTGTCCACTGGGTTGCGCACCCGGTGAGGCATCTCAGAGCCCCCGCCGGCCAAGCACGTGCGGGATCGTGCGCATGAGGATCTTGATGTCGCCCCACAGCGACCAGTTGGCGACGTACAGGTAGTCGATCGCCCCCATCTCACCCAGCGGAACGCGCGCCGGGCCGAGGATCTGCCAGGGGCCGGTCATGCCCGGCATCAGCTCCAGCCGCCGGCGGTACCAACCCTCCACGCAGCGGTCCTCGTCGACCACGAGCGGACGCGGTCCCACGAGGCTCATCTCGCCCCTGATGATGTTGATGAGCTGGGGGAGCTCGTCCAGGGCGCTTCTGCGCAAGAGCCTGCCGACGCGGGTGACGCGGGGATCGTCGGCGATCTTGAAGAGCCCCTCCTGAGCTTCGTTGCGGTCGCGGAGTGAGTCCTTGAGCTCCTCGGCGTTGGGGATCATGGTCCGGAACTTCAAGACGAAGAAGGGTCTCCCATGCCGTCCGATGCGCAACTGCCGGAAGAAGAGCGGGCCCCTGCTGTCGAGCTTGATCGCCACGGCGATGACGGCGAACAGCGGAGCCACCGCCAGCAGTCCCAGCGAGGCGCCGAGAAGGTCGAAGGCGCGCTTGACCACCGCCGAGGAGCGAGTCATCTCGAAGCGCCTCACCCCCATCAGCGTGACGCCGTGGAGGTCGTCGAACTCCACGGAGGACCCGACCACCTCCAGCAGGCGTGGTAGCACGCTGACCCTCACGCCCACCGCCTTGAGGGTGCGCACCAGATCGAGCATCTCGCCCCCGTCGGCGCTGCTGGGCGCCACGATCGCGCGGTGCACGTTGAGGATTCGCGCCAGATTGCGGATCTCGGAGAGCCGCTGTGCCGAGAACGCGTTCACCGACCAGGTCGCGACGTCGTCCAGGTCCAGGTGTGCGACCAGCTCGGCCTTGACCCCGCCGTGACCCGCGAGCTTGGACCTGATCGTCCGCGCCGATGCCTGGTCGCCGATGAACAGGCACCGTTCGACGGGGACGGCCCGCAGCGCGAGGGCTCGGGCGGTGGAGCGTGCGAGCACCAGCAGGAACATCAGCACCAGCCACAGCAGCAGTGCCTCGTGCCGGCTGAGGGTGCTGCCCTTGACCACGAAGCCTCCTGCCAGCCAGGCGACCAGAGCACCGAGTGTCGCCACGTGGAACAGCTTCGGAGCCTCGTCCAGCGTCGTCTTGTGCAGCAGTACGTCGTCCCGGTCGTAGAGGCCGAACATCTTGGCTCCCACGAGCAGCGTCAACAGGCCGCAAATGCTCACCCAAGTGAGCTGCAGCGACCTGGAGGAGAGCTGCGCCAGCAGCACGAAGGCGCCGATAATCGCCGCGACATCCGCTGCCAGCAGCGAGCGGCGGAACAGCGCTTCGCGAGAGAGGTTCTCGGCCAGCCCGCGCGTCTGGGCGGGCTGCTCGCCACGATCGTCGGCGTCCTGGTTGAGCCTGGCCTCGAGCCCGGTGAGGTCATCTGCTCCAGGGTGCGCTTCTGGGAATGGTATTCCCGTCTTGCCGCCGATTCCCCCGCTCATCGCGTCATTCGCCTCCGGACGGTCTCATCCGGTTGCGCTGGACGTGGTCTCGAGCGGCTCTCCCCCAAGCGCGAGGATGCCCATCCCCAGTCCGCGCTCGGAGTCGAGAATCAGGTTTACCGCCTCATTGCGAGAGCGCACCCCGAGCTTCCCGAATGCGGAGGAGAGGTGGCTCTTGACCGTGCTCTCCGCCAGGAACAGGCGCTCGGCGATTTGGCTGTTCATGTAGCCCATCACCACCAATCCGAGAATCTGCTTCTCCCGCGAGGAGAGCACGGGGGGCTCGATCTGCCGCCAATGGCGCCTTGGGACGCAGATCTGTCCCACGCGCACCGCGTGCAGGCAGGCGCCCAGCGCACCGGCGATCTCCTCCTCCAGCACCACTCCGGCCGCGCCCGCGGCCAGTACCGCCCGAACCTCCCAGCGCTGGATGTCGGCGCAGATCACGACCACCCGTGCATGCTCGATGCCGCGCCGCAGCAGCTCGACCTGCCTGGCCGGCGAGGAGGCCGCCCCCTCGATGCGGAGCACGACGAGGCTGTGATCGTGCTCCTCGCTGCGCTCGAGCAGATCCTCCACGTCCTCGAAGGCGGTGGGCTCCCATCCCTGCTCTTGCAGGATTGGACAGATGCTCTCGCGCGGGCCCTCGTCGGCCACCAGCGCAACGGACATTCCGGTGTCCTGTGCATGATTCCTGGTGTTCGACCGACCCGTCTGAGTGCTGGCTCTGGGCACGGCCGACTAACGGGGGGATCGCGTTCAGACTTGCGGCCGTCGATTAACACATAGCGTGGGACGGTCGGGTTGCTATTTCAATGCACAACAGCCGCCCGTGAAGGCGGCTGTTGGCACTGACGCAGCCACCGAAAGGTGGCTGCGAGAACGTCTTTGCAGATTACCTGTGGCCTATCAGGGATTGGATTTGCAGCCAGCCGCAGGGTTGCTCGGCCCGGCGGTGTACCCAGCGATTTCCGCCGGATACCCTGCGTCGCCGCCACTTCCACCCAGGCAAGCCGCGGTCAGCTCCTGCAGGTCGCCATAGTCAACGACCTGGGGGGCCTCATAGGCTCGGGGGGTTGCTTTGTCATCCATGTGAGCGGTTTCCTTATCGATTGCTCCCCGCCCCGCTCATGTATGACGGGACGGCTGACTACGACAGATAGCTTAGGGGACGGGCCGACCTGGTCAAGGTGGAAAAACGTATGACGGGGACGCCGAGCGGATCGCGATGTGCGGAGGGCTCGCCGCCGCGCCGGGGGGCAGCACATCATCCACCGGATGCTCCTGCGCTCGCAGCCAGCACTCCGCGGTGCTCAGCCGCCAGACCTGCCACATCCAGCGGAACGGGTCGTTGCGCAGCCGCACGTCGGTGTCGAGCAGGTCCTCGCGCAGTGCCTCCCACTTGACGTAGGCGCCGAGCTCGCTGCGCCGGTCGCTCAGCAGGTCTCGCACCGCCGTCCAATCGGGTCCGCTAAGGCAGTCCACAACCAGCGACTCGAAGCGCGCCTTGCCGGCGCGCAGCCGCACGGTGTCCGGGAGCAGGCCCGCCATGCTGGCGCGCAGCACCGGCCGGTTGAAGCGAGGATCGAGCGTCGCTCGCGGCGGCTGGCGCAAACCGAGTTGCACGAGATCGAGATCGAGCAGCGGATGGCGGGCCTCCACTCCCGCGAGCGCCGCCCGCCGGCGCTGGTGCTCGAAGACGCCGGCCTCCTCGATCCCCTGCGTGACCCCATGCGCGGCATGTGCCCACCAGCGCGGTCCCTCCAGACGCTTCCAGGCGAGGGGATCGTCGGATTCGAGGAGGTCGCTGGCGGCCCGGGGGCGCAGCCAGCCGGGAACCTCGCGCCGCGCGAACGGTGTGCGCAGAGCGTTGTGCGGGCCGTAGGGAAGGGCTCCGGCCAGCGCCAGCGAGCGGAGGACCTCGGCGACTTGGCGAAGTGGGGGACGGGAGATGGCGCCGGGCAGCTGGTAGGCGAGCGCGAGCGCCTGGCCCGGATGCCCGGCGCGCAGGCGGTCGGCGAGCAGGTACACGCGCGGCCCGAACAGCTCATCGCCGCCATCTCCATCCAGCATCACCCTGACCCCCGCCGCGGCCGCGGCGCGCATCAGCGCAAGCGTCCAGAAGTCGCCCCAGCCGAGCAGCGGCATCTGCCAGGCCGCGAGCGACTCCAACGCGCTCGCCAGCAGCCCGCCGGGCCGCACCTCGGCACGGATGCCGGGCAGCGCGAGCGTGCCGGACAGCGTCTCGATCAGCTCGGACTCGTCGGCCGCGGGGTGAGCGGGGAAGGTTCCCGAGCACGCATACACACGGCCATCGCCCTGCTGTGCGCAGAGAGCGGCCACCGACGAGGAGTCCAAGCCGCCGCTCATCAGCACTCCCGTGAGCCCCTCCACGTCGATCCGGCGCGCCACCGCGAGCTCGAGCGCCTCGCGGATCCGCCCCGCGAGCTGTGGCTCGGGCAGGTCGAGGGGCTCCTCGAAGCGTGGCGCCCAGTAGCGCTGCTCCCGGACCCCGCGGCGGCCGAGCAACAGGGCCGTGCCCGGCGCCAGGCGGCGGATGCCCGCATAGAGCGTCTGCGGCCCGGGGCGGCTGCTGACCGCCACCCAGTGCGCCACGCCCGCGGGGTCCGGCGCGGGGCGTCGTGGCAGCAGCGCCAGCAGGTGGCGGATCTCGCTGGCGAAGTACAGCCTGCCGCCTGCGTCGTGCAGGAAGCACGGGCGCACGCCGAGCTGGTCGCGGGCGAGCAGCCCCTCGCCCCGCTCGCGATCCCAGATGAGCAGCACGAAGTCGCCTCGCAGACGAGGCAGCAGCTCGTGCCCCCAGCGCCTGTAGGCGGCGGCCAGCAGCTCCTCCGGCGACTTGGGAGCCATATCTGTCCTCGCGCTTTCGGGAAGCGCGCCGACTCCCGGTGAGACGCGGGCGGGCCGGGTCCTCGCGCCGTCGAGCTCCCGGAGGATCTCGGCGGCGTTGTCGAGGTGCCCGTCGAGCAGGCACAGGGGCTCGGTGGGGAGAGGCTCGGGGCCGCTGTAGGCCAGCTGCAGAGGGGCGCAGTCCAGGACGCTCGCGTCGCCCGGCGCGAGCGCGCCGGCCAGGCGGTAGGCGTCGGTGCGACCACCTGGGTCGAATACGCCGGCGAGCCAGCGGCTCACGCCGACCCCCCGAGTCGCCGCTCGATCGCGGCGGCGAGCTGCTCGGCATCCACCTCGGGCCCCGCGACGATCCGCTCCACCCTGCCGCGGGCGAGGAGCGCGCATACCTCCAGCAGCCCGCGCAGGCGTCCGGGGGTGGTGAGCACGGAGTTGAAGGTGGCCGCGAGCAACTGCCGGGCGTCGGCGACCGGCTCGAAGCGTGGCCCGCCGGCCCCGTCGGGGCGGCGATCGATGAAGAACAGCGCCCTGAGCGGCGCGGGCTCGGCGGCGCCGTGCATGCGCACGAGCTGCTCGCGGGCGTTGGCTGCGACGATCTCCCCCTCTTCCACCACTCCCCGCCGCGCGCGCCGCCGCGCCTCGGCGTGATCGAGTCCGGCGACGGGCGCGCCGGGCTGTCCGAGCAGCTCCTCCCCGGCGCGCTCCAGCGCGAGCACATCGTCGGTGAGGAAGCTCGCCCCTCTGCGGCAGAGCTCGAGCGCCACCGAGGTCTTGCCGGCGCGGGAGGGACCGACGAGGGCGATCGCGCCTGCGTCTGCGACGACCGCACTCGAGTGGAAGACCTCGAGGCCGCGCAGCAGCGCGGCGAAGGGCAGCACCTGCGCGATCAGCAGGCGCTGCCATGCCTCCTCGGCGCACTTCCCCGGCATGGACAGCACGCGCCCGCCGTCCGCGGAGAGCAGGTGGCTGCCGTAAGCGGGACCCCAGATCAGGTACCCGACCTCGGGGTGGGCCTCGATGCGGAAGCTCACCCCCCCGTCCAGCTCACGCTGGTCGCATACCACCTCCGCCGAATCCGGCCAGGCGGGCTCCCTTCCGGGCCCGGGCACCGAGAGCTCGAGCCTGCGTCCGGTCGGAGCGGCCGGTGCCTGCTCGAGGAACGGTAGGTTGACGTCGGCGCTCACGTCGAGCCCGAACACCGTGGCGCTGCCGGCCATCAGAGCTCGACGAGCCGTCCGAAGGAGCCGTCGCCATGGGAGAGGACGGGCTGGCCCTCGTACTCGACCCAGGCGTGGGCAAGAAAGCTCGGGGCGGCGCGCGCGCCGATCACGAGCTTGGCGGGTATGCCCCGCTTGGCGAGCAGCCGGGTGAGCACGAGCGAGCGCGCCAGGCAGCGCGTATCGCCTGGCACCATGCGCAGTGTGCGCGCCACGGCGCGCCCCAGCCGGCGAGCTTCGTCGAGTGTGGCTCCTGCGCCCGAGGTGGGCGGGGGGAGTGGAGCCTCCACGCGCAGCGCCGCCACCGCCGAGGCGATTGGGGCCCGTCGCAGCTCGCGACGCGCATGGATATAGGCCGCGACGATCTCCGTGGCGAGGCGCATGCGCTCGAGGGCGCCCAGCGGACGGGCGGGCAGCCGGCGGCTCCTCGCCAAGCGGCGCGGCTCAGTGCGCGGAGCTGCCATCGAGCTCGACCAGCCCACGCTCGAGCAGGAGGTTGCAGAGCTCGCACATGTCCTGCTCGACGATCGCCTGCGGCTGCCTATAGTCGCCGGCCATGGCAGCCGCCGCGTCACGCACGCTCGATGCCCGCTCCAGCGCCTCGAGCATGCTGCCCGCGGTCGCGTTCAGTCCGTGGTACTTGCCCGTCTGCAGGTTGAGCACGACCGTCTCCGACGGGAAGCCGCGGTAGACCACGTGCTGTGGCACCTTGATGCTCGACGCGAGCAGTGACGATGTGCTGGGGATTGTGTCGGGAGCCATGAGATCTTTGCGGCCTCGGGTTAATACTCGATGATCGTTCCGCGGCGCTGACCGGTGCGGATCGCGGCGGAGAGAGCCAGGATCGCCACGGGCAGCAGGACCCCGGCGAACGCCGCGAGCTTCAGCATCGAGGGTCCGAAGGGGGTCGCGACGGGGCTGTTCACGAGCAGGTGGCGCAGCACGCCGGTGGCGGGCGTGAACGGCTGCAGCCTGCCAATCGTCTGTAGCCAGTGGGGCAGCACGGTGATCGGGAAGTACACGCCGCCGGTCAGGGCCATCAGCGCGACCACCCAGCTGGTTCCCACGTTGCCCTGCTTGACAAGCAGCGTCAGCGCGGCGAAGAGCAGGCCGAATGGGAGGAAGGCGAGCAGTGCCAGTCCCATCACGGGCACGGCGACGGGCACGGTCGACCAGTGCAGCCGCAGTCCGAATATCACACAGCCGAGCACCAGCGTCATCACGGCGAGCGCGAACGACAGGATCAGCGGGAAGATCGTCATCGCGATCACACTGCGCACGGGCCCGAAGGGCGAGAGCATCAGCCGGTCGAAGGTGCCCGCCACGAGCTCCTGCCTGAGGAAGTCGGGGATCATGAAGCACGCGTACATGACGCTCACCAGCGAGAGGCCGACGACGACGAACGCAAAGTAGTTGCCGGGCGATCCGAAGCCCTTGACGTGAACCAGCCGCGAGACGTAGTAGAAGAGCGCGAGGCTGAACACCGATGTCAGCACCTGGCTGACCAGGCGGGTGCGGTAGGAGAGGTACACGTGCAGGTCGCGCCGCATGACGGCCAGAAAGGCGTGTCCGGCTGCGATCGCCCCGCTCATGCCGACACCAGCCGTCCACGCTCGATCGTGAAGCGTGCGTCGAAGGCCATGTCGAGGTGCTCACCGCTGGGCGAGCACCACAGGACGGCTCCGTCGCGGGCGGTCAGCTCGTCGATCGCGATCTGCAGGAGCGCGCCACCCTCCGCGTCAAGGCTGGTGAGGGGCTCGTCCAGGAGCACTACCTCCGGCTCGGGCAGGAACGTCATCGCGATGCGCAGCCGTTGGCGCTGCCCCATCGACATGCGATCTACGCGCCGCTCGGCGAGCTCCAGCAGGTCGAAGGCCTCGATCGCCTCCTCGACGGCGCTCTGGAAGCGCGCGCGGGGCACCATCGCGATGCGGGCGCAGAACTCCAGCTGCCGGCGCACCGTCAGCCGCGCGTACAGGCCGCGGTCACCGGCCGGTAGGAACGACACCAACTGCTGGTAGCGGGCGCGGTTCTCGCGCGCCGTGAAGCCCCACACCTCGGCTCTGCCGGCTTCGGGGTCGATCAGCCCGGCCGCAATCCGCAGCATCGTCGTCTTGCCGACCCCGTTGCGGCCCCCGATCCAAGTCTTCGTCCCGGGCTCCAGGGTGAGGTCGAGATCGTCCAGCACGAGGGGCAGATCGGGCCGCCAGCGCTTGCTGACGCCGCGAATCGCCAGGGGGCATGCGTCCTCGGCCGCGGGCGTGCGGGGCGCCGGTGGGCTGGTCGGGTGGTCCTCTAGGGGGGTGGTCTCCGTCTGCGGACGCTCAGCGTCCAGTCCGGCGGGCTGCGCGGACGGTGCGGTCGCCGTGAGGGAGCGCGGCGTCATCCGACGCCCCCGACGGTGAGCGCGGTGGGCTCGCTCAGCACCTGCTCGATCAGGCAGGCGAGCTCCGCGGGTCGATGACCGCTCCCGCACGTGAGGCGTATCAGCGTGGCGTCTCCCATCAGGTCCGCGTAGCGCGCGAACCTGTTGCGTTCACGTTCGGCGTCGTCCTCGAGGCCGAGCATGTAGGGGGCGAGGGGCAGTGGGCTGGGGGGCAGCACGTGCGCCGCCAGGGGTAGCCCCGCGTGGCGCTCGAGCAGGCAAATCATGCGTACCGGAGCGGCCGCGCGAGCGCTCTCCTCGACGGCGACCCAACGCTCGCCGGAGAGGATCCCCAGGGTCCTGCCGATCTCGCCCGGCGCGAGTGGGGCGGGGGGGCTCGCGGCGACATTCATGTGGGGCGTGCCTGGATGGGCGTGCACCCGCGTGGGTGCGGGGCCCTCTCCGAGCGTCAGCACGTCGTCGGCGAACAGCGGCCACCCGCGGCGCAGCAGCTCCAGGGCGAGGGTCGTCTTGCCCATGCCGCTGGGGGCGGCGACGGCCACCACTCCCTCGGGCGAGCCGACCGCACTCGCGTGTAGCGCCTCGTAGCCACGCATGATCGCGACGTTCGGCAGGACGCGACCCAGTAGCGCCTGCTGCCAGTCGAGCCCGGCGCGGAGCGGGGCGCAGTCGAGCCGCTCCCGTGATGCATCCAGGCGAAAGCGGGCGCGGTCGCCGTAGGTGAACAGGAGATCGCCGTCGATTCCTCGCTCGATCGTCAGGCTGCGCCCATCGCCGACCCGTCCCGTCCACGCGGGCGGGCCGTCCGGCCCGCTCCAGGCGCGCGCGAGCTCCGCGGGCGGGAGGAGCTCCAGTGCGAGCAGGGGCAGTCCCTCCGCTGCGGCCGCCCGCATGCCCGGCAGGGGAAACGAGCAGCGCAGATCGAGGCCGTATGCGACGTGGCGCAAGTGCATGCCTTCATCAACTGCGATGGCACGAAGATACTTCCGGATTCCACGTGCTGCATCATCGCGGATCTTTCTGGACGCCGGTTCAGCGGCCCCGCGGTCGCGGGTGGCGGCGCAACTGGACGGCTCCAGACAGCGAGCGCTTGCCACAGCTGTGGTAGGTGAGGTGTCCGGAGAGCTTCTGCCTGAGGACGGTGATCGCCAGAACCTTGATCTTGTAGTTGCCTGTCGGCAGATGTCTGAGGACGATCCCGCGCTTGAGCCTCTGCACGCCGCGGACATCCGCGACCCGCCTGCCCCTGACCCACACGAGGACCTCCTTGAGCGGATCGTACTTGGGGTTGCGCAGCTTGATCCTAAGCGAGCCATTCTTGGCGATGCACGCGCCAGGATTGGGCAGGAGCACGGTCTTGGGGAAGGTGATCCGTTCGGCGCCACCCCGTTCGGAGCCGCCGCCCTTGGAGACCACAGGCAGGGGCGCCGTCGGAGCCGACTGCCTGCAGCCGAAGATCGAGCCGGTGCTCGTGCCGTTCGCGGCGATCGCCGGTTGGACGTTGCCCGGTTCGCTGAAGCACACCTCCAGGTAGCGCGAGCCCGTCGAGGTCTGCAGCACGCGCCAGGCGGTCGGCCCCCGTTCGGGGTTGGGCAGACACGACCCATCGAAGAGCCACTGGTGCAATCCCCAGTAGGAGCCGTTCGTCTGGGGGGTTACGTCGGTCCACATTTCTTCACCCGCCCTGTGCGTGCATTCGGCGAACTTCGTGGGGTTGACGACGATGCCCACGAACTTCCCGCCCGCGGCGTGCGTGATCGCGACCTGGCCGCCTTCGAATGACCATACACCTTCGATTTCCGAGGTGGCTGCGGCGGAGACGGCAGTGCCCGAAAGTAGTGCCAGGGTGATCGCGATTGGCCATAGCGCCAGTCGTAGTACGTGGGAAAAACGGTTCATCGGTCGTGGCCCTTCTGGTCGATTGGCGTGGTCATTTGGCTTGGTGGCGCCGAGGCTCTACTTGACGATCGTGAAGCTGAGCGGACTGTCACTCGAGTGTCCGTCGGCGTTGATCGCCGTGATCACGAGCGTGTAGCCACCTGGCCTCAGCCGCTTCGCGTACGAGTTGCGCCCCTGGAAGAAGACCTTGTTCGTGCCGCTGTGAGCCAGGAATGAGATTGTGCCCTGAGTTACGGTGTGCTGGCAGGGGGGCGCATGACGGCTCTTCTTGGTTTGAGCCACGCACCTGCCGTTCACCGTGCGGCCGGGCTGCTGTTGCGTGAACGCGAAGCTGACATTCGCCTGCTCATTGAGCGCGAAGGAGAACATCGTACCGAGCGGGGGGAGCCTGCGCCTGCGCGCGAAACTGGCAAGCGCGCCGCCCTCGCGCCATCTACGGTTGGATTGGGTGACGTCCGCGACAGTCGGCGGTGTGGGGGCGGTCGAAGTCGAGGTCGAGGTTGCGGCTGTGAGTGGGGTCGTCGCTGTGGGCGAGGCCCCCTGCGGGGTGCCGGAGGGCGGCAGGTTTGCGAACACCCACGCCGCTCCCATGTGCGTGTTGTCGCCGGGACCGCCGACCAGCGCGGTGCTGCCATCGGAGGAGAGCGCCACGCTGGAGCCGAAAGCGCTTTCGCCCGTCCCTCCGCTTCCGGTGAGCTTCCCGCCCTGCTGGGCCCAGGTCGCTTCGGATCGTGTGAACACCCACGCCGCCCCCACACCGCTGTTGTCGTCAGGGCCGCCGATCAGCGCGGTGTTGCCGTCGGGGGAGAGCGCCACGCTGATGCCGAAGGCACTCGCGCCACTTTTTGCGACACCTGTGAATTGTGAGCCCTGCTGGGTCCAGGTGGTTCCCGAACGGGTGAACGCCCATGTGGCCCCATAGCCGCCGTTGTTCGCGGGGGCGCCGATCAGCGCGGTGTTGCCGTTGGCAGAAAGCGCCAGGCCGGTGCCGAAGGCGCCCTTGCCCCCCTCCCCGCCACCGATGAGCTTTTCGCCCTGCTGGGCCCAGGTCGCTGCGGAGCGCGTGAACACCCACGCGGCCCCCACGCCGCCGTTATCACCGGGGCCGCCGATCAGAGCGGTTTCGCCATCGGCGGACAGCGCCACGCTGTAGCCAAGATGGCCGCGGACTTGATCGCTACTGATCTCTCCGCCGCCGGTGAGCTTTTCGCCCTGCTGGGTCCAGGTGGCGCCCGATCGTGTGAACACCCAGACCGCCACGACACTGTTGTTGTCGCCAGGGCCGCCGATCAGCGCGGTGTTGCCG
>JBOGYA010000005.1:0-26051 GCA_050696515.1 Solirubrobacteraceae bacterium | reverse complement strand
CCCCCCGTGCTCGCCCGCGCCTGGCCCCAGGTCCACGAGGTGATCGGCGGCGCGCATCGTCTGCTCGTCGTGCTCGACCACGATCACCGTGTTGCCGAGCTCGCGCAGGCGCTCCAGCGTGGCGATCAACTTCGAGTTGTCGCGCTGGTGCAGCCCGATCGAGGGCTCGTCGAGGATGTACAGCACCCCCACCAGCGAGCTGCCGATCTGCGTCGCCAGGCGGATGCGCTGCGCCTCCCCCCCGGAGAGCGTCGCGGAGGCGCGATCCATGGAGAGGTAGCCGATGCCGACGTTCTCCAGGAACTGCAGCCGCTCGGAGATCTCGCGCAGGATCAGCCGCGCCACGTGGCGGTCGGTCTCCGAGAGCTCCACCTCCGCCAGCCACTCGATCGCGCGGCGCGCGGA
The DNA here is from genome assembly GCA_050696515.1 of Solirubrobacteraceae bacterium. GTDB lineage: Bacteria > Actinomycetota > Thermoleophilia > Solirubrobacterales > Solirubrobacteraceae > Palsa-744. Next base: position 25,646 of record JBOGYA010000005.1, on the reverse strand, counting down.
GAGCGCGCAGAAGTCCTCGATCCGCGTCCCCCCCACGAGCACTGCGCGCGACTCCGCGCGCAGGCGCGCGCCCCCGCACGACGGGCAGCGGCGCAGCGACATGTACTCCTCCAGCTTCTCCTTCACCCCCTCGGACTCCGTTTCCCGGTAGCGCTTTTGCAGGTTGGCGACGATCCCCGCGAAGCGCGTCGAGTAGGAGCGCCGCCGCCCGAAGCGGTTGCGGTAGGAGATTGCAAGCGGCTCGGGCGTGCCGTGCAGGAAGAGGTCGCGGTGCTCCTGCGGCAGCCCTTCCCACGGCGCGTCGAGATCGACGCCGTAGCCCTCCGCGATCGCCTGCGCGACCTGCTCGTAGTAGTTGGAGATCGAGGCCGCCCTGCTCCACGGCGCGATCGCCCCCTCCGCCACCGACAGCACCGGGTCGGGCACCATCAGCTCGGGGTCGATCTCCATCTGCGCGCCCAACCCGTGGCAGCGCTCGCACGCCCCGTGCGGGGAGTTGAACGAGAAGATCCGCGGCTCGAGCTCCACCAGCGAGGGACCGTGCTCGGGACACGCGAAGCGCTCTGAATAAGTGACGACATCGCCCACTCCCTCCCGGTTCGCGGCAGCCGTCGCCGCTTCACCCTCCCCCGCCTCCGCACCACGCGGCCCCGCGGCGGAGCCCGAAGGGGCGGAGCCCATCCCCTTTCCCAACACCTCAACCTGCACCAGCCCGTCGGCCAAACGAACCGCGGTCTCGATCGAATCGGCCAGCCGCTTGCGCACGTCGTGGCGCATCGCGAGGCGGTCCACCACCACCGAGATGTCGTGCTTGTAGCGCTTGTCGAGCACGATCGACTCCTCCAGCATCCGGACGCGGTCGTCGATCCGCACGCGCGCGAAGCCATCGGCGCGCAGCTCCTCCAGCAGCTTGCCGTACTCGCCCTTGCGCCCGCGCACGACCGGGGCCATCACCATGAAGCGCGTGCCCTCTGGAAGCTCCATCACCTGGTCGATGATCTGCTCCGCGGACTGCCCCGCGATCGGCCGCCCACAGATCGGGCAGTGGGGCTTGCCCACCCGCGACCACAGCAGGCGCAGGTAGTCGTAGATCTCCGTCACCGTCCCCACCGTCGAGCGCGGGTTGCGCGAGGTCGTCTTCTGGTCGATCGAGATCGCCGGCGAGAGCCCCTCGATCGAGTCCACGTCCGGCTTGTCCATCTGCCCGAGGAACTGCCGCGCGTACGCCGACAACGACTCCACATACCGCCGCTGCCCCTCCGCGTAGATCGTGTCGAACGCGAGGCTCGACTTGCCCGAGCCCGACAACCCCGTGATCACCACCAGCGCGTCGCGCGGCAGCGTCAGGGAGATGTCCTTCAGGTTGTGCTCGCGCGCGCCGGAGACGACGATCTGGTTGCTGGTGGGCATCGCTCACATCATACGAGGGCGAACAGACGTTCGGTTTGAGTTCAACCAGTTTGACAGCGCGGGCGCCAACGGATAGTGTCGCTCACCGGGATGGTGGCGCGCTCACTGGGCGCGTCGTCGTCGAATCGCGAGACGCCCGCCGCTCGGCGTGGCGCCGTGAGGAGGCAGTAATGCAGTCACGGACATCGCGGCGCGCGCTCGCCGCGGCCGCGCTCGGCGTCGTGCTCGCAATGGCCGGGACGGCGCTGGCCGCCGGCGGGGGCCCGTCGCGGGCGACGGTCGTCATCAAGGGCGGGGAATCGTTCAAGACCAACGCCTACATCAAGAGCTCGCTGCACTTCGCCGCCGGCACCGTGAGGGTCCGCTCCGGCGCGACCGTCACTCTCCTCAACACCACCGGCGATCCGCACACGCTGTCGATCGTCAGCCCTTCGCAGCTGCCCCGGACGATCGGTCAGGTCGAAAGCTGCAAGGTCTGCAAGAGCATCGCCAAAGCGCACGGCGTCAACCCGAGCGAAGAATCCTCGGGTCCCCCGCCCCACCCGCTCGTCAACGCCGGCCCGGCCGGCTTCGACCAGCCCGGCGATTCGATCATCATCAGCCCCAAGGGACCGCACGGCAAGGTGACGTTCAAGATCACCGCCAAGCCCGGCACCACGCTGCACTTCATGTGCGCCATCCACCCGTGGATGCAGGGCCGCTTCGTCGTGGTTAAGTAGCGGGCTCTTCGCTTCGCGCCGCCTCCGAGCCTCCCGCCCGGGAGCGGCGCGTCGCCGCTGAGGCTCAGTCGCCGAGTCCCTCGAACAGCGACGCCACGTCGAGGTTGGGCACGCCCTCCGTCGGCGAGGGGACCTGTGCACCGATCCCGTAGATCTCGCAGCGGCCGTAGCCGCCCGGCCCGGGGTCGCTGCGCACCTCCACCACGCGGCCGGGGACGTCTACGAGCCAGTAGGTCGGCACCCGAGCTTGGGCGTACAACTTCGCCTTCGTGTTGCGATCCTTTTTGTGCGAGGTCACCGAGACCTCTACCGCGAGCAGCGCCGTGCGGGGGTGGCGAGACGGAAGCCCCTCGTCCTCGACCAGCGCCAGGTCGGGTTCAGGCAACGAACCCCGTGTGGTTGCCAGTGGAAGCTGTACGTGCAGCCAGACACGGGCAGTTGCCAGATAGCGCGTCAGGCGAACGATCGGTGTCGAGTGCTCCGGACTCGGGGGGCTCACCTCGATCAGTAGCCCTTCCAGCAGTTCGACCCGCTCGCCCTCCAGCTCGCCAGTGGCAACCATTCGTTCGAAGGTCTCAACGTCCAGTCGGTGGAGCGCGTCTTCGCCGCGGTGGTGCTTATCGACGAGCAGCCCGTCCACCAGCTCCACGTCGATGCCATCCAGCGCACCCGCCTCCACCATCCGGTTGTACCTCCCCGCATCCAGCCGGTAGAGCGGGAGTGAGGGTTCCTCCGGCACCGATGGGGCGAGCGGGCGTGCTCGGGATGTCTGTGTCGCCATCTGCCCATTGTGGCAGGCGAGGATACGGACCGCTTGGGATGGCCTGGTAGCGCGAGCTCACCGCAATCTCGGCCGCTCTGACTCCGCTCCGTAGGCCCGGGCACACCCCGCGGGGTGATCGAGCTGAGGTCAGGCGGGGACGATCCTCCGCGTCGAGAGATCGACGGTGACGGTGTCGGCCACACCGGACTTGCCGCTGGTCGCCTTGAACGCCACCGCGAGCGTGGGGGCCGCGCCCGACATGTCCACGGTGAGCGTGAGGTAGCCGTACTCCATGATCGGATCGACGGTCCGCGCGTACCCCTCCGGCAGGGTCGCTTCCGCGGCGCCGGCGGCGGGCTTGGTCACGTTGTGGCCGCCGCTGCCCGCGACGATGTAGGGGATTTCGGCGCCGTCCACCGTGCGCGTGTAGCGCTGGTAGAGGTGGGCGTGCCCGGAGAGCACCGCGTCAGGGCGCAGGCCCGCTGTTTCGCAGGCTTTGTCGATGTCTTCCGCGAGGCCCCGGGTGCCGCCGTGCGTTTTGTCTATCGACAGCGGCGGGTGGTGGCAGGTGAGGATCACCGCGCGCTCGCCCGCTTCCCGCTGGGGCTTCAGGCGCGTGAGCTCGGCGATCAGGAAGTCCAGCTGCTCGTCCTTGAGCGCGGGGTAGCGGCCACCCTCCGAGGAGATCACGCCGGGACCCTCGAGCACGTTGGAGTACAGCCCGACGATCGACACGAACGGCGCGTCGAGCGTGAAGTACACGCCCGGCTGGGTCATGGTGGTGCGCACCAGCCCGCCCGCGTCCGGGGAGGGGACGGGGGCGGGGGCACAGAAGTTGCGCAGGAACGCGAACAGCGATTCTTCGTTTTCACTCTCTTCGGAGGGGAACCCGTCGTGGTTGCCAGGAATCGCGAAGATCGGCGCGTCGTAGGCACGGAAGGGCTCGTAGAACTGGTCGTAGTAGTACTGGTGCTCGCCGAAGCTGTACACCAAGTCCCCCAGGTGAAACAGGAACGCGGGCGCGTCCACCGCCGCGGCCGACAGGTCCGCGGTCATCGCGTCCGCCACGCCCGCCTCGGTCTTGACGTGCGACCCCGACGAGGGCCCGGTGTCACCGACCGCGTGGAAGCAGATCCGCCGCGCCGTCACGCGCGGGGCGAGCGGGCCCGCGCCGATCACCTGCACGAGGTCCATGCGCGGCGGGCTCACGCGGGGCGGGGGGATCTGCTGCAGCTGCGCCTTGTGCTGTTCGTAGTAAGGGGAGGTGTAGTACTGGTCGCTCGTGTTGTCCACCTGGAGCTTCGTCTCGTCCCCCCCGGGGTGGGGGTCGGCGAACAGCTGGCCCGCGGGCCCCACGATGTTCGATTCGAGGCCCGGTACGGCGGGAGTTTCGGAGGGTGTTTCCTTGGGTGGCTCGGTAGGCGCTTCCTGCGGTGGTCCGGTCGGTGCTTCGGTGGCAGCCGGACCGCGGGCGCCGCCCAGCGCCCGCAGGAGCCGCGCGCCGTCGGGCCGCCCCCAGCCGGTGCACGCGTCCCAGCCCGCGCGCGCGGGGTAGTTCCCGTTGTCGCCCTTGACGATGTCCACGAGGGAGTCCTTCAGGTGCGCGTAGAGCTGGGGGTTGCAGAACCCGAGGGGGGTCCCGGTGAGCCCGCCCAGCAGGGTGACGAGCGCCGACCACAGCGGCGCGGCGGCGCTCGTGCCGCCGACTCCCCCGAGCTGACCGTTCGGGCTGAGCACCCACAGCGGCGTTTCGGGGTCGGCCAGGCCCGCCACGTCGGGGACGCCGCGGCCGGTCTTGCCGGAGCCGTCGGCGTTGGGCGGGACGTTGGCGGCGGCCTGCCACTCAGGGACCGCGAACAGGCGGCTGACGCCGCCGCCTGTGGCGCCCTCGTTGCTCGCGAGGTCGTTCCACACCTGTTCCGCGGAGATCGTCCCGCTCGCCGCGTCCGCTTCCAGGCGGATCCCCCCGCAGGCCAGCACCCACGGGCTCGAGGCGGGGAAGTCGACGTGGTCGGTGGTGGCGCCCGGCTCGTCTTCGGAGCCGCTGTCGCCGGAGGCGCAGCAGATCGTGATGCCCTGGGTGGCGGCCTGTTCGAAGGCGTCGTTGATGAGCTGGATCGCCTGTGCGGTCCACAGGCCCTTCGCTTCGTCGTCCTCGGGGTTGCCGTAGGAGATCGAGAGCACTCCTGGCTTGTTGGTCGTGTCGGCGACGGCCGCCTTGATCGCGTTGACCCAGCCCTCCTCGGTGAACTCGGTGAAGTACACCGCGACGTTCGCCCCCGGCACGAGCGAGCCGACGGTGCAGAGGTCGAGCAGCACCTCGCCGGTGGCGTCGTCGCCGCTGCCGTCCCCGGGCTGGTTGCCGGGGCCCTGCACCACCACGTCGGTGAGCTTCGGCGCGGCCTGCCCGAGGGTCTCGGTGAAGTAGCTCGCGAGCGCGCTCGGGTCGTAGCCGCCCGCGGCCGATTCCCCGGTGCTCATCACGGCTCCGTTGAACACGAGCACCGCGACGCACTGCCCGGAGCCGTCGCCCGCGGGGAAGTCGAACAGCCGGGCGAGCTCCGGCGGCGTGTAGGTGTTGGGAGGCAGCGCCGCCCCCGCTTTTTTCGCCGGGTGCCGGCTGGAGCGCGGCTGGGTGTGAACCATCTTGCGGTTGTCCAGCCCCAGCACCCCCTCGACCACGCCGGACAGCGCGAGGGGCAGCTGGACGTTCTGCGCGTGCGCGCGGTAGGTGCCCTCGGCGTGCTTGTAGTGGCAGAGCTCGACGCCGAAAGCCTCGTCGAGAGCTTTCACCGGCCCGCTCACCCGCACCAGGCGCTTGGCGATGCTGCGCTCGACCACCTGCAAGCCGTGCGCGCCGGCGAACGCTGCGACCGCGTCGAGGTCCCCCTGCGCGGCCCCGAAGACCGCGACCGCTTCCTCCGGGCTCAGGTAGGAGCGCGCGCGGGGGGCGAGGCGGCCCAGCTCGCGCGCGGCCGGCGGACGCGCCACGTGGGGGTCGCGCCGGACGTAGATCGTCACGGTCAGCGACTCGGTGGGATCGACTGGCGCGATCGACTCGGCTGTCGGCCGGCTGCTGCCGGGCAGGCGGAAGCGCTGCGTGGTCATAAGACCCTCCTGGTAGGTCACGAAGTTGGAACTCGGTCAACCACCAGAAGCTCCCGCGTGCCCCACGATGGCGACTCAGAGGGTACAGAAAACCATAGAGCCGATGCGTTCTTTTTGTAAAGATTTCCTGGATGCGCGACAGGCGCCCGGCGCGCCAGGTCCGCTACGGCTCGAGCTCGCCGTCGTAGAGCGCAAAGAACGCGCCCTGCGGGTCCGCCACGATCGCGATCTTCGCGACCTGGATGTCGATCGGGCCGGCGTGCGTGACGCCGCCGAGCTCCTGCACCCGCGCGAGCGCGGCGTCGAGCTCCTCCACCCCGAAGTACACCTGCCAGAAGGGCGGCGTCCCCGACGGGGTCAGCGGCCGGATGCCGCCGGCGTTGGCGGCGCCGTTCTTGATCGACAGGTACGGTTCAGGACCGCCCTCGAAGGGGGCGACGGTCCAGCCGAAGAGGCCAGTGTAGAAGGCGCTGGAGGCGTCGAGGTCGGGGGAGCTCAACTCGTTCCACACCGGCGCTCCCGGCGCGTTGACGAGCGCCGCGCCGAAGTGCTCCCGCGGCTGCCACAGCATGAAATGGGCGCCCTGCGGATCCTGGATCACAGCCATCCGGCCCGCCTCCATCACGTCGAAGGCCGGCGCGTGCACTGAGGCGCCGAGATCCTTCGCGCGCGCGGCGGTCGCGTCGGCGTCGGCCACCGAGACGTAGGAGTTCCACATCGGCGGCGCCCCCGCCTCGCGCTGCGGGGGAGGCTGCGGGGCGATCGCCGCCACGCTGCTGCCGCCGCGGCTCATGATCGAGTAGTAGGCCCCCTCGCCAACCGGACGGTCCTCAGCCTCCCAGCCGAGCAGGCCGCCGTAGAACGCCTTCGCCGCGTCCTGATCGGTGGTCGTCAGGTCCGTCCAGCAGAACGTGCCGGGGGTGTAGCTCGTGCGCTCGCCCATTGGGAGGAACCGTAGCGCAGACCGGCGCGCGGGATGTAAAGAGGTCGCGCACAACTCAGGGGGGTGGTCAGGGGGGATCGTCCGCGCGAGTCAGTGGACCCCACACGCGGGTGGGCGTGGGGCCTCCGTGCCCCACGGCGGAGCGCCGGTGCCAGAGGGAGCGTGTAAGGCAAACGTATGAATGCCCCCGCGGCGTTCGCGGCGGGTGCCACAATCGGGCCGTGAAGATCCTCGTGGTGGACGACGATCGCGCGCTGCGCGAGGCGCTGCGCCGCACGCTGACGCTCGGCGAGTACGAGGTGCAGAGCGCCGAGGATGGCGAGCAGGCGCTCGCGCTGGTGGCGGCGGCCGTGCCCGACGCGGTGGTGCTCGACATCGGGATGCCCGGCATGGACGGCCTGGAGGTGTGCCGCCGCGTGCGCCGGCTGGGCAACCGCGTGCCGATCCTGATGCTCACCGCACGCGAGACGGTCAGCGACCGCGTCGACGGGTTGGACGCGGGCGCCGACGACTACCTGGTCAAGCCCTTCGACGTGAACGAGCTGAAGGCACGCCTGCGGGCGCTGCTGCGCCGCTCGGGCTCGGAGGGGAGCACCGGCTCGCTGTCCTTCGCGCAGGTGCGCCTCGACGGCGCCCGCCACGGGGCCGCGGTGGGCGAGCGGTTCACCGAGCTGACGCGCACCGAGTACCAGCTGTTGGAGCTGTTGATGCGCAACCCTCGGCACGTGCTCACCCACAGCGTGATCTACGACCGCGTGTGGGGCTACGACTTCGGCGCCGCCTCCAACTCGCTGCGGGTGTACGTCGGCTACCTGCGCCGCAAGCTCGAGGAGCTCGGCGCGCCCGCGTTGATCCACACCGTCCGCGGCGTCGGCTACGTCCTGCGCGAGCCGTGACCCTGCGCGCGCGCCTCCCGTCCACTGGCTTGCCGCCCCTGCTCGCGGCGCCGGCCGCTGGAGCCAGGCCGTGACGCTACGCGCGCTGATCGCGGCGGCGGCGGGCCTCGCGGTCGCGGTGGCGGTCGTGGGGGCCGCGATCGTCCTGTACCTCGCGGTGCGCTCGGACCTGCGCTGGCAGATCTACCGCTCGCTGACCGAGCGCGCGCAGGAGCTCGTCGCGGCGGGGTCCTCCGCGCCGTTCGGGCCGGGGGGCGCGGGGCGAGCGGGCTTGGGGCGGGCGGGCTTCCCCAACGTTCCCTTCGGCCGCGAGCGAGGGCCGTTGGGCGGTAGCGGCAGCGGCCGGCGCGGGTTCCCCAGGGCGGTTCAGCCGGCGCGGTTCGGCGGCGCCTCGGGCTACGTGGAGTTCATCTCCCCGAAGGGCGCGGTGCAGGTTCCCGGCGGCCAGAGCTCCTCGCCGTCGATCGCGCCCAACGCGAAAGACAGGGCGATCGCGGCCAGCGGCCGCGGGCGCGCGTGGAGCGACCGGACCGTCAAGGGAACTCACCTGCGCGTGCTCACGGTCGGGGGCGGCTCGCTGGGAGCGGTGCTGATCGCGCGGCCGCTCACCGAGGTCGACCACGAGCTGAGCCAGATCCTGCTGATCCTCCTGATCGTGGGGGTCGCCGGGATCGCGATCGCCGCCCTCCTGGGGGCCCTGGTCGCGCGCACGGCGCTCGCTCCGATCGCGCGCTTCACCGCGCGCGCCGAGACGCTCGCGGGCGGCTTGGACCTCTCCCAACGCCTGGGGGTCACGGGCCGGGACGAGCTCGCACGGCTGGCGGGCTCCTTCAACGCGACGCTCGACGCGCTCGAGCGCTCCGTGGAGGCCCAGCGTCATCTGATCGCCGACGCCAGCCACGAGCTGCGCACCCCGATCGCGTCGCTGCGGGCAAACATCCAGATCCTGCAGGACGCCGAGCGGCTGGCGCCGGAGGACCGCGAGGGCCTGCGGCAGGACATCGTCGACGAGCTCGACGAGCTCACCTCGCTGGTGAGCGACGTGGTCGAGCTCGCGCGCGGCAGCCGCGGCGAGGCGGCGCGCGAGGAGGTGCGCCTGGATGAGATCGTCAGCGAGGCGGTCGCGCGCACCCGGCGCCGCGGCGAGCTGCGCTTCGAGGTGGAGCTGCAGCCCACGGTCGTCCGGGCGGAGCCCGAGCGCGTCAACCGCGCGGTGTCCAACCTGCTCGACAACGCGCGCCGCTGGAGCCCGCCGGACGGGCTGATCGAGGTCGCCCTGCGCGACGGGGTGCTGACCGTCCGCGATCACGGCCCGGGCTTCGCGCAGGCCGACCTGCCCCACGTGTTCGAGCGCTTCTACCGCGCCGCCGCGGCCCGCAAGCTGCCGGGCTCCGGGCTGGGCCTCGCGATCGTGCGCCAGGCCGCCGAGGCGCACCACGGCTACGCGAAGGCCGAGAACGCCCCCGGCGGCGGCGCGCGCCTGCAGGTCAGCTTCGGGGCGCCCGTGAGCGTCGCGGCCGTGGCCGACCACGCTCCCGTGGGCGGCTGAGCCTCGCGCCCGTCAGCGAGCGGTTGAGTCAGAGCTCGCGTTCGTAGAAGTAGTTGAGCGGGCCGTCCGGCTTGCCTTCGCGATTGCTGAAGCCGAGGCTCTCGTAGAGCGCCCGCGCCGCGACGTCCTGCTCGCCGGTCCCAAGGTCCATGCGATCGGCGCCGCGGCTGCGCGCAAGCTCGATCGCCGCGTGCAGCAACGCGCGCCCAAGGCCACGTCCTCGCAGCGGCGGCGCGACGTAAAGCTCCGCCAGGTAGCACTCCAGCGCGTCCGACCAGATCGCCGGGCGAAAGCGGAGCACCGCGAGCCCGTCCGGGCCCGCGCCCGCGAGCAGCACCACGGTCTGGCCTTCCCCGAGCAGGTCCCTGATGCGCCCGGCGAGGCGGGCGGGACCGGGAGTGGGCTCATCGAACTCGCTGTTGAAGTCGTGCAGCAGCCGGCCGATGCTCTCAGCGTCGGCCGGGGCGGCGAGACGCACCGCGCGATCGGCCGGAGTGCTCATCGCAAATTGCTTGTTTCTATAAATCTGGTCAACCCCTCAGCGTCGCGGTTCCTCACCGTGCATTCGCTGGTGCGCGAGCTGGTAGACGGTTGGGCGGCGCGAATCTTTGGGGTGGTGGCGCACGCCAAAGGCGAGGAACACGAGGACCGGACGCCCGTCGGGCTCGAACTTGAGCATGAAGATCATTCCGAAACGTCCGTCGGGCGGCGGAAGGTAGACCTTGGCGCAGTCGGGGAGGACGGTGTGGTCGCGGCCGTGCGGGGCGACGCGGCGCAGCTGGGCTATCGGAATGCCATTGCGCTCGTAGTCACGGCGGGCCGTCTCGGCGACTGCCCGGCCGTTCGAGGTGGTGCGGCCTAGGTCTTCCTCCCAGGCGTCGGTGTCGAAGTGCGCCCTGGCGCCGCGCTTGCCGTCTGCCACTGGCTACGGCTCGTCGTCGGGCGGGAGCATGTGTGGCTCCTGCTCGCGCCAGAATGCCTCGGACTGCTCGGGCGTCGGGTCGAGCAGCCCGGCGCGATCGCGGATCGCCTCCGCGGATGTGTCGGGCGCGAGCGTCAGCTCGCCGGTGGGCCGGCGGTCGGTGATGACGTAGCGGCCGTTGACCGCCCCGCTCAGGACCACGTGCGCCTGGTCGCTCATCGCTCCATGATGGCAGGTGCCCTGGCTCCCGCCACATCTTCGGCGCGATGGGCGTCGGTGCTTACGGCGCGGCCTCGTGGGTCGAGTCTCCGGCTCACGCAGCTCAGTGTGCGAGCGCGGGGCGCGGCGCCTCGGCGCCCTCGGCGCGGCGCGCGGAACGCCGCGCGGTGACGATCACCCGCCCCCCGCGGGCGGGGACGAGCGTGATGTGGTGCACCTTCGTCCGCTCTGCCTTGGCACTCGGGGCGCGCAGTTGCACGCGCTCGAGCACTGTGCGGAGGATTGTCCGCATCTCCATCGTCGCGAAGCTCGCGCCGATGCAGCGCCGGGGGCCGCCGCCGAAGGGGATGAACGTGTAGGGCGGAGCGCCCTCTTCCAGGAAGCGCTCAGGGCGGAAGGCGTCGGCGTCCGCGAACGCCCGCGAGCCCTGCACGAGCATGATCGAGGGCATCACCGTCGCACCCGCCGGCAGCATCCAGCCGTCGAGGACGGCCGGGGAGCTCAGCTTGCGCCCAGGCGCGGGCCGGGTGGCAGGCCTGCACGGGGAGACAGGCCCGGGCGGGGGATCGGCGCGGATGCCAGCTCGGTCACACCCACATGGTGACTGCTTTCACTCGGCGGGGAGTCGGTTGGCAACTCGTCCTCCGGGCGGTCAGTCGGCGAGCTGCGGGGTGGGCTGACCGCGTGCGATGCGCCGCCGCTCGGTCTCGGCGACCATCCGGAACTCCGGGACGCACGAGCCGCGGGCGAGCTGGCGCGGCAGGAACGGCCGGGTGCGGCGGGCCGCCGCGAGCACCGCGGCACAGGCCGCGGCGCTGACGGGGGTGTAGGACAGGCCGTAGAGCTCGCGCACGCGCGCCGGCAGGGAGCCCAGCATGATCAGGTCGTGGACCCGCTTGCCCACCTGGCGGCTCGCCGGCATCGGGATCGCGAACGCCGAGACGTAGCCCATGTAGCGCGCCTCCTCGGTCAGGTACAGGTCCTCGCCGGCGAGCTGGCGCTCGTACCATGCGCGGAAGTCCCCGTACGTCGCGGGAGCTGACTCCGCGGGCATCTCGAAGAGCTCTGCGAAGCGCACGTAGTCCCGCCACAGCGCCTCCCGCTCGGAGTCCGTCAACCGGCGCACGAGCCGCTCGTAGAACCACTCGGCGGAGTCCGCGATCACCGCGACCGTCCACAGCATCAACTCGGGGTCGAAGGCCGAGTAGGGAGTCCCCGACGGATAGCGCGGCCCGGCGTCCTCGACGAGCGCGCCGGCGACGCGCTCGTGCATGGTGTGCACGGCCGCCAGGACGCGATCGGCCTCCGCGCGCGTGCCGAAGAAGACCGTCTCGAACATCTCCCCGGTGTGGGCGATGCGGCGGAAGGGCGTGCTCTTGCTGCGGGTGTGCGTGCTCGTTCCCACGTAGTTCAAGGGCTTGACGGCGCCGACGCACAGCGCGCGCTGCCCGTAGAACAGGCCAACCGCCTTCTCTTCGTGGACCCGGCGCAGCATCGAGCCGCGGGGAAAGTACCCCTCATGCATGGCCTCCACCCTATCCGGGCTCTCGCCCCGCGGCAACCGTTTAAGCGGGTCCCCCGACCAGCTCCAGCAGCGGCTCGCAGAGCGCCGGCGGGGCGACCAGGATCCCCCAGGGGAGGTCCTCGTGCTCGGGCAGCTCCACCACCCGCAGGCCCGCCGCTTCGCAGAGCACCGTCCCCGCGGCGATGTCCCACGGCTTGACCGTGCGCTCGAAGTAGGCGTCGTAGCGGCCAGCCGCGGTCCACGCGAGGTCGAGCGCGGCGCTGCCGAAGCGGCGGATGTCGCGCACCCGCGGGATCGCCCGCGCGAGCACCTGCGCCTGGGCGGCGCGCACGCGCGCGTCGTAGGCGAAGCCGGTGGCCACCATCGCCGTCGGCAGGTCCTCGCGCCCGGAGCCCTGCAGCGTCAGCTCCTCGAACCTCCGCGGCTCGCCGGCCGTCGGGGGAGAGTCGACCGGCGACTCCTTGGCGGGCGTCCTCATCCTCGCCTCGCCACCCCGCACCGCCGTGAACAGCTCCTCGCGAATCGGGTCGTAGATCGCGCCCACGAGCGATCCCCGCTCGTCCTGTGCGGCGACGCTCACGCACCACTGAGGCAGCCCAAACAGAAAGTTGACGGTGCCGTCGAGCGGGTCCACCACCCACCGCAGGCCGCTGCGGCCGGCCTCCTCGCCCCCCTCCTCCTCCCCGAGGAACCCATCCCGCGGCCGGCGCAGCGCGAGCTCTTCGCGGATGCAGCGCTGCGCGAGGCGGTCAGCCTCGCTCACCAGGTCGGTGGGCGTGCTCTTGCTCTCGACATCCCGCTCGCGGCCCCCGTTGAAGCGCTCGAGCAACAGCAGGCCCGCAGTCGTCGCGGTATCGACGGCCACCTGCAGCAGTTCCGCCGTCGAGGAGTCCTCCCGCGGCTCCCCCGCCGAGCTCGCCCGCGCCGAGGCCCCGCCCCTTGAAGGCCCACCCGCGGAGGATTCGCCTCCGGAGGGCTTGCCGGCGAAGCGGCCGCTCACGCGACCGATCGGAGCTCGGCCAGCTCGGGCCGGTGTTCCGCCCAGGGGCGCGCGGCCTCGATCTGGGCGGCGAGCGCGAGCAGCGTGCCCTCGCCGTTGGGGCGCCCCACGAGCTGCACCGCGCGCGGCAGCCCGTCGGCGGCAAAGCCCGCGGGCACCGAGCACGCCGGCTGGCCGGTGTAGTTCCAGCACGCCGCGTGGGCGACGGTCGCGGACGCCGCCATCGTGGTTCGCAGCCAGCCGCGGCCCTCGCAGGCGCCGATCGGTGGTGCAGGCGCCGGGGTTACGGGGGTCAGCAGCACGTCGTGGTCTGACAACGGCTCGTTCAGCCGCCGGGCGTACGCCTCCTTGCGCCCGAGCGCCCACTCGACCGCGCCCTGCGGGAGCATCCTCCCGAGACGGGCGAGCGCGCGGAGTCGCCGTTCGATGCGCTCGGGGTGCGCGAACGTGGCCACCTCCTCGTGCAGGCTGCGCAGGTACAGGACCGTGAACTCGGGCGCGGGCGCGCTCGGCCCGTGGTCGAGCTCCCGCTCGTCGACCTCGTGCCCGAGCCCCCGCAGCAGCTCCGCGGTCTCTTCCAGCGCGGCGCGATTCTCGGGGTGCAACTTCGTCAGCGGCGAGGGCGGCAGTCTGGTGGAGACGGCGATCCGCAGCGGGCGTCCCGCCCCGCCACCGGTGGAGGAGCCCTCCGGCGCACCGCCCCCCCTCGGCCCAAGCACGTCTTGGAATGAGCTGGGAGGCACCTCGGGCGCGCCGGGGTCCGGCGGTCCCTCGGCGATCGCGTCGTAGAACAGCGCGGTGTCGCGCACCGAGCGCGCCAGCACGCCGTTGACGCACAGGCCGTGCCAGGCGTTCAAGTGCGGCGCCAGCGGCACGCGCCCGCGCTGGGTCTTCAGTCCGAGCAGTCCGCAGTAGGCCGCGGGAAACCGGATCGATCCCCCGCCGTCGCCCGCCAGCGCGGCGCCCACCAGGCCCGCGGCCACCGCTGCCGCGCTGCCCCCGCTGGAGCCCCCGGGGCTGCGCTCGAGCTTCCACGGGTTGCGCGTCACCCCCCACGTGGGAGACTCGGTCCAGGGGAACGCGCCCAGCTCGGGCATGTGCGTCTTGCCGATCACCACGGCCCCCGCCGCGCGCACGCGACGGACGATCTCCGAGTCCTCTTTCGCGGGCTCGCCATAGGCGTTCGTGCCGAACGCGGTGACCTCGCCGGCCACGTCGAGCTCGTCCTTGACAGCGATCGGCACGCCCAGCAGCGGGCGCTCGTCGCCGGCCCCCCGGCGCGCATCGGCCTGGTCGGCCTCCATGCGCGCGCGCTCGCGAAACACCACGCGGAAGGCGTTCAGCTGCGGGTCCAACCGCTGGATGCGCTCCAGGTACACCTCCAGCAGGTCGCGCGCCGCCAGCTCCCCGGAGGCGATCAGCTCCGCCTGGCGGGCGATGCCGGCGAAGGCGAGGTCGGCGGCGTCCATCCGCGCAAAGCTATCGGATCGCGGGTGCCCAGACGGTCGCGGAGCAACGAGTGGTGGCCGGAGTCGCTGCGCGTGTCCGGGGCGCGTGGGCGAAAGTGTCTCCCAGAAAGACCCTCCGTGCACCGCGCGCTCGGTCCCGCCGCTGGAGACCCTAAGATCGTTGCAAAGCGCTCAAGCAGCGCTCGGAGGAGAATGCAGCGATCACGAAAGGGGAGCACCGTGTCCTATCCCGTCACGTTCGAAGCCGACTACGTCGAGCAACGCAACCGCCTGAGCACCTTCTTCCGCCTCATCCTCGCCATCCCGCTCGCGATCTGGCTGTACCTGTATGCGATCCTCGCATGCATCGCGATCGTGATCGCCTGGTTCGCGATCGTCTTCACCGCCAGCTACCCGCAGGGCTTGTACGACTTCGTCGCCGGTTACACCCGCCTGCTCGCGCGGGTCACCGCGTACACCGCGCTGCTGTGCGACCCCTACCCGCCGTTCAGCGGCGCCGACGCTCCCGCGTACCCGGTGCGCCTGGAGTTCGCGGGCCCCTACGAGCACTACAGCCGCCTGAAGACGCTCTTGCGCATCGTCCTCGCGATCCCGATCGTGATCTTGCGCTACGTGATGGGGCTGCTGCTCGAGATCGGCGCGATCGCCGCCTGGTTCGTGATCCTCGTGCTCGGCAGGATGCCGCGTGGGCTGTTCGACCTGATGGTGCTGGCCAACTCTTACACCGTGCGCAGCGACGCCTACCTCTACCTGCTGACCGAGACCTACCCGCCCTTCCAGGACGACCAGACGCGCGCGGCCGGCGCCCCCGAGGGGTCCTACACCTAAGCGCCTACGCCTGCCTATACCGGCGTCACCGGGTTGCGCTTAGCGGGCCACTCCCGCCGGCGGCCCTCCGCGAGCGCGAAGCGGCGGACCAGCTCGGCGCGCAGGTCATCCGGCTGGATCACCGCGTCCACGACGAGCTCTGAGGCGAGGTGGAGGATGTCGATGTCGGCCGCGTACTCGGCGCGCAGCCGCTCGGTCTCCGCTGCGCGCTCGGTCTCGTCGGCGATCGCCTGCAGCTGGTTGTAGTACACGGCGTTGATCGCCGCTTGCGGGCCCATCACCGCGATCGAGGCGCCCGGCAGCGCCAGGCAGCAGTCGGGGTCGAAGGCCGGGCCCGCCATTGCGTACAGCCCCGCGCCGTAGGCCTTGCGCACGATCACCGAGATCTTCGGCACGGTGGCTTCGGACACCGCGCTGATCATCTTCGCCCCGTGGCGGATGATGCCCTGGCGCTCGACCTGGGTGCCGATCATGAAGCCGGGGACGTCGGCGAGGAACAGCAGGGGGACGTTGAAGGCGTTGCACGTCCAGATGAAGCGCGCGGCCTTGTCGGCGGAGTCGCTGAACAGCACGCCGCCCTTGACCTTGGGCTGGTTGGCCACGACCCCTACCGGCTGCCCCTCTAGGCGGGCGAAGCCGACGATCAGCTCCTTCGCCCACCGCGCGTGGATCTCCATGAACGAGCCCCCGTCCAGGAGCGCGTCGAGCAGCAGCCGCATGTCGAACGGCTTGTTCTCATCCGCGGGGACCACCTCGCCGATCGGGGTCTCCGAGCTCGGCACGGCCGGCGCCGGCACGTGCCGGCCCGCCGTTGACGGGTGGGCCGTGGACCGGTCCTCCGCGGGGGGAGCCTCCCAATGAGTCGGCAGGTAGGAGAGGTACCGCACGGCCGCGTCAAGGCCCTCCTCGTCGCTGCCCACCAGCACGTGCCCGCAGCCGCTCACGCTCGTGTGCATCCGCGCTCCGCCCATCTCCTCCAGCGTCACATCCTCCCCGATCACCATCTGCGCCATCCTCGGAGAGCCGAGGTACATCGAGGCGTTGCCCTCGCGCATGATCACGATGTCGCAGAACGCCGGGATGTACGCGCCCCCCGCAGCCGAGGGGCCGAACAACACGCACACCTGCGGCACCAGCCCGGAGAGCTTGACCTGGTTGTGGAAGATCCGCCCGGCCCCACGGCGGCCGGGGAACATCTGCACCTGCTCGGTGATCCGCGCCCCCGCGGAGTCGACCAGGTACACCATCGGGACCCGCAGCCCGAGCGCGCGCTCCTGGATGCGCAGGATCTTCTCGACCGTCTTGGGGCCCCACGAGCCGGCCTTGACGGTGGGGTCGTTGGCCATCAGCGCGACCGGGCGCCCGTCGATCCGCCCGAGGCCGGTGAGCACGCCGTCGGCGCCCAGCCCCTCCTCCTGCCAGTTGGCCAGCAGCGCCTCCTCGGCGAATGAGCCGGGGTCGAGCAGCCGCGCGACGCGCTCGCGCACCGGCAGCTTGCCCTGCTCGCGCGCCTTCTCGCGGTGACGCTCCGGGCCGCCCGCAAGGGCGCGCTCGGTGGCGCCGCTCAGTGCGCTCACGGACGCGGCAGTCCCCGGTATCGGTGGCGGCGGCGTCCACGCGCGAGCTGGCGTTCGTGGCGCGCCTGCAGCCTCGCTTCGACCAGCTCCAGGTCGGAGGCCGGCCCGAACAGGTGCCACGCGTCGCGCACCACCGGCAGCAGCGTCACGCCGATCACCCACCCCGGCCAGAAGCTCCCCGCCGGACCGCTCGCCAGCCAGATGCCCACGCTCAACAGCGACACCCCCACCGACCCGCCGGCCTCCTGCACCAGGCGGCGGCGCAGGTGGGTCTTGCGCTTGGTCAGCGCCAGCTTCACCGAGGTCGAGCTGACCGGCAGGTCCGCCCGCACCGCGTCGAGGTCCGCGCGTGTGGAAGCCCTGTAGGCATCCCCAATCCGCTCCTCCAGCTCCTCGGAGGTGAGCCTGCCCGCGCCGGCGTGCTCGCGCAGCTCGTCGATCAACTGCTCGCGATCGGCGTCCGCCACACGCAGGCTCGACAGGTCGCTCATTGCAGGAAGGTTACGACACAGCCCCGCTCCCCCGGTCCGCTGTCTGCGCGCGCGCATGACTGCCCGGTTGGACCGCTGCCCCGCGCGCTTGGAGGCTCAGCCCGCCTTCGCCGTCGTGTCGCGCCCGCGACTGCCCACCGGTGCAGACCCCTTACAGCGCCGGGTTGGGCCGGGGCTCCTCCCCCGAGTAGTCGTAGAAGCCCGTTCCCGACTTGCGCCCGGCCCAGCCCGCGGAGAGCATCTTGCGCAGCGTCGGCGGGCACGCGAAGCGCCGTTCGCTGAACTCCTCCAGCAGCACGTCGCAGATCGCGCCGAGGGTGTCCAGGCCGACGAAGTCCGCGAGCTCGAGCGGGCCCATCGGGTGGCCCGCACCCGCCTTCATCGCCGCATCGATCTCCCGCACGGAGCCGACCTGCTCTTCCAAGGCGCGCATCGCGTCGAGCATGTAGGGGACGAGCAGGCGGTTGACGATGAACCCCGCTTTGTCGCGTGTGGGGATCGCGAGCTTGCCCTCCGAGCGCACGAACTGCAGGGCGGTATCGAGCGTCTCCCCCGAGGTGGTCACGCAGCGCACCACCTCCACGAGCTTCATCACCTGCGCGGGGTTGAAGTAGTGCAGGCCCACGAACTGCCCCGGGCGGGAGGTGACCGCGGCCTGGTCGATCACGGCCAGCGAGGAGGTGTTGGTCGCGAACACCGCCCCGGGCTTGACGATCTCGTCGATCTCCCTCCACATCTCGAGCTTCAACTCAAGGCTCTCGGTGATCGCCTCGATCACCAGATCGCACTCCGCCAGGTCGCGGTAGTGCACCGTCCCCTGGATGCGCCCGCGTACCGCATCGGCGTCCTCCTGGGAGCTCTTGCCCTTCTCGACGGCACGCGCGAGCTGCTTCTCGATCTTCCCGATGCCCTTTGCCAGCGTGGGCTCATTGACCTCGCGCAGCACCACCTCATAGCCGGCCTGCGCGGCGACCTGTGCGATGCCGTGGCCCATCAGCCCGGCCCCGAGCACGCCCACCCTCTCGATCTGCTGCGCCATCTCGAACCTCCGCTCGTTTTCCCAGTTGAGGGAACGGGAGCCTATCGGGAAGGGTACGCTTGCAGGCATGCCCACCGAACAGGACTTCGACCTCTCCGCGGCGGGCCTGCGCGCAGACGGTACCGATCTTCGGATCTCAATCGAGGTGCTGGCCGAGAAGCTCGAGCAGTCGCTGCCGGGACGCGCGCGCGTTGAGCGCCGCGGCGGCGGTCTGCTGGGACGCGGCCCCAAGCGCGTGCGCAAGGTGCGGGTTGAGCTCGGCGGCAACTGCTACCAGCTCGCGGTTGCGGGCGATCGCGTCGAAGGCTTCCGCGAGCACCAGGTCGGCGGCATCTCGATCAAGCGCGAGCCGCTTGACCCCGGCGAGTGGGTCGCCGCGTTGACCGCGGACCTGCGAACCGAAGCCGAGCGCAGCGCCGAGGCGCGCGCAGCGCTGGAGAGGCTGCTGGGCTGATGTCCGAGCCCCCGGACGCCGAGCTGGGTAGGGAAGGGGCGGCGGCCCCGGACGCGGGGCCGGAGGGAACCTCGGCTCCCGGCCTGAAGGGCGGGGGGGCGGCGCCAGACAATGGGGTCGCGGCCGCCGAGCAGGAGGAGTCGCTGGCGCGCATCGAACGGGGTGGGATCACCGTCGCTGCCGAGCGGCGCCTGAGCGAGCTGCACGAGCGCGGCGGCCTGTTCACCTCGGACCTGTCGGTCAACGGGTGGGCGCTCTCGCACCAGCTCGGGCTGCGCCCGCTCTCGCAAGTGATGGGCAGCTCGATCTACCAGATGGGGTATCAGTCCTCGTGGGGTCGGCTGGAAGGGGGCTACGACCCCTACGGCACCTTCATGTTCGAGCTCGACACGCTCTCGCAGGCGCTCAACGAGGTGCGCTCGCGAGCGCTCGGGCGGCTGGCCGAGGAGGCCCGGCACGTGGGCGCCGACGCCGTCGTGGAAGTGGAGACGCGCGCCGGCGAAAGCAGCCTGGAAACGGGCACGGTCACGCTCGAACACACCGTCTTCGGCACCGCCGTGAGCCGCAACGGGCCGGGCTGTAGCGAGAGCCGATCGCATGGGAGCCCGAGCAGGAGCGGAGGCGGGAGCGGCCGGCCGGTACTCACCGAGCTGTCGGTGGCCGACTTCTCAAAGCTCGTGCAGGCCGGCTTCGAGCCGCTCGGGATCGTCGCGTGGAGCTCGGTGTTCTTCGCCGGCTACTCCGCCTCGGGGCTTGCCGTCGGCGGGCGGATGATGGTGGGCGCAACTGAAAACTTCGAGCTGCGGGACTTCACGAAGGCGTTCTACAACGCGCGCGAGACGGTGATGGCCGAGCTCAGCGCACAGGCATCCGCGGTCGGGGCCTCGGGAGTCGTCGGCGTACGGATCGGCCACCGCGCCGTGCCCCACACGCTGCCGGCCCGGATGGGCTCGAGCTCGCGCAACGGCCTGATGGTGACATTCAACGCGGTCGGCACCGCGATTCGCCAGCGGGAGAGCGCGCCGCTGTACCCACCCGAGACGACAATCGACCTAACCACCTAGAGGAGCCTCCGAGATGAGCGACACCGAGAGCGAGACCGCGTATGACCCCACTTCACTGGAGGGCGTCCCCGAGGCCGGCCGCGCCCGCCTGCAGCAGAACCGCGCGGGCCTGTTCACCTCGGATCTGAGCGTCAACGAGTTCCTGCTGGTCAAGCAGGCCGGCTTCGAGCCGCTCGGGCTGGTCGTGGGCAGCTCGATCTACCACATCGGCATCCAGCTGGCGGGGTGGAAGAAAAGCCAGGAGCTGACGGTGCTCTCCGAGGCGATGTACGGGGCGCGCCAGCTGGCGATGACGCGCATGGAGGAGGAGGCCGACCAGCTCGGCGCGGACGGCGTCGTCGGCGTGCGCCTGGACATCGGCCGCTACGAGTGGGGTCAGGACATGGCGGAGTTCATCGCGATCGGCACCGCCGTCAAGCACAGCGAAGGCGTGCTGCACCGCGCCCCCAACGGCCGGCCGTTCACCAGCGACCTCTCCGGTCAGGACTTCTGGACGCTGCTGCGCACCGGGCACCGCCCGGTGGGGATGGTGATGGGCAGCTGCGTCTACCACGTCGCCCACCGCGGGATGCTCCAGTCGATGGCCCAGACCGGGCGCAACGTCGAGCTGCCGAACTTCACCCAGGCGCTCTACGACGCGCGCGAGCTCGCGATGGAGCGGATGCAGAGCGAGGCGCAGACGCTCTCCGCCGAGGGGATCGTCGGCGTCGACCTGCAGGAGAAGAGTCACGGCTGGGGCAGCCACACGATCGAGTTCTTCGCGGTCGGCACCGCGATCGTGCCGCGCGAGGGCCACGACGAGGCGATCGAGCCGCCGACGCCGGTGCTGGACTTGAGCTGAGCGCAGTCGGCGCGGCGAAGCAGCCTGCTTGGCGTAACCTGAAGAGCCAAAGCACCGACAGGAGGACACACCATGAGCCTCGTCACCACCGAAACCCGCGACTCCGTTCGCCACCTCGTCCTGAACCGCCCGGAGAAGCGCAACGCGATGAACCAGGCGCTGCTCGTCGAGTTGGCCGGCGCCCTGCGCGAGGCCGCCGACGACGCGGCGATCCACTGCGTCGTCCTGCGCGGCGCCGGCCCCGTGTTCTCCGCCGGAGTGGACCTCGGCGAGCTGATGTCCTTCGCCGGCGACCCAGGTGTCCTGCGTCCGTTCCGCAACGTGTTCCTGGACTGCGCCAACCTCTGCGAAGCGATGCCCAAGCCCGTCGTGTGCCAGATTCATCACACCTGTGTCGGCGGCGCCCTAGAGGTCGCGCTCGGCTGCGACCTGCGCATCGCCGCCGAGGGCTCCCGGCTCGGGCTGCCCGAGGTCAAGTTCGGGATCATCCCCGACGTCGGCGGCTGCACCCGCCTGCCCGCGGTCGTGGGGCTCGGCCGCGCCAAGGAGCTGATCTTGACCGCGCGCCTGATCGACGCCGCGGAGGCCCACCGCATCGGGCTCGTCAACCGCGTCGTCCCGGCCGAGGAGCTGGAAGACGCCACACAGGCGCTGGTGGACGAGCTGCTAGCCAACTCGCACATAGCAGTCGGCCGCGCCAAGCGCGTGATGGACGCCTCCGCGCGCCCCGCTCTCGCGGCGACGCTGGAGATGGAGGTCTCCGTCCAGGAGTACTGCGTGGCGGCGATGCGCGAGAGCGCGCGGACGGAGAGCGAGGCGCAGGAGACACTGGCTTAAACGTCGGCAAACCCACCAACGGCACCAGCCATCCGCGTTATATCGAGAAAGACCGAAACCCAAGCCACCACAGACGTGTCTCCCGGTAAGCCCCCACCACAAGCGGAGTCGAACTGCGCGTAGTGGCGTAGCTGGAATGAGGAGTGCTGCGTCGCCGCGCTGCGCGAGAGCGTTTGGAGAGTGAAGCGCAGGAGGTGGCGACCCGATAGCGACAATGCAAACGGCGTCAGCGACTATTGCTCAGCACACGAGCCATCGCGTCTGCCGTATCTGCCTCCAACGCCTGCCACGCACTCAATTGCCGAACCGGCCCTGAGCGATCCAGGCGCTCGAGAAGCTGCCTCCGATGAGCGGGGAAATCTCTTTTGAACTTTTTGAGGCGACGACCAGACAACCCACACGCGCCCTCGAGAGCCGCCCGAAGCCGGGCCTTGGGGTCGGACACCGTCTCAACCTGCGACACCTTTGGAAGATCGAGCGACTCGACGCCGGATGGACGCCCGGCGATTATGCGGATCGCCTCCTCATCCAATAGCAGCCATGCCTCGGTCATGCGTATGGGCACGATCGGCACAACAGGCCATTGAACGTCACAACGCGCTACACCTAAAGCGATCTCCGTCTCCCTCAGATCACGGGTATCGTTCTCGCAGTCACGGTGAACCAGGAGTACGTGGAAGTCAGGGTCAATCTTGAGAATTCGCTCAAGTCTTTGATGAACGGTCCGCCCGGGTGGGTTGCTCATGCGATCAAACTCCGGAGCCACAACATCGAGCGCCACTCCGTGCGGCCGCGCGAGGGCAGAGACATGCGCTCCCAGCGGCTCGTCAGATGAGCCATCGGCCAACAGCAATGCCCGTGCTCTGATCACTCTTCGAGCTTGATCTGAGAGCCGGCGGGAGCAGTCAAGTATGGGATCAAGTCTGCCTTGCCAACTGGTTCTGCCCCAGGAAGCTTTGCCCGCCACGAGCCCTTCATCGGGCGCAGCCTGAGCGCTGCACGCTCCACACCATCTCCCTCGATTACCTCTGTCGAGGCCATCAGCAGATCTTCCTCACCCACAAGCTGCACGACAGCGGGAGAGTGGGTGTTGACGATAACCTGACGCAACGGGTTATCAGGTCCAGGTTCTTCCGTCGGGTCAACTGCAAGATCGCGCACGAGATCAACCATTGGGCCGACATTTGCCGGGTGTATGCCGTTCTCGGGCTCCTCCATGCAGATCAGTCCTCCAACAGAAGAGTCTTCGTGCATTACACAAAGCGCAAGGAAGCGCAAAGTTCCCTCCGAAAGAGACCTCGCGGGGAACTCCCTGCCAGATCGCTCTCGAAGGCGCAACGTAAGAAGCTCTCGTGTATCATCGGCATCAACGAAAATGCGGTCGACGTCAACGCCGCTCAACTGTCGCAACCGACTTGCGACCCGTGCGTAGGTGTCCGACCCTAAGACTCCCTGACCGTTTGCGGTCGTCGCAATACGGTACAGAGCCGAGGCAAGGTGACGACCATCTGCCGATATGGAACGCTGGTCGGTGTACCGATCCTCTGTTCGCAGCGCACTGGGCTCCAAACTCAGGCGCCGCCAGTGCTGCATCTCTCGACGCGCAGCGAGAATAGTCGGCTCGTCCTTGACTGAAGTGGTGCGTACCACTGTCGCAGCAGCTCTGGTCGCCGATGCCTGTCGTGGGCGCCCCCTGCTGCCCCCATCCTGATGAACCGTGATCACGGACTCGTCACCAGACACATCGGTGGAGATATAAGCAGCCCCACTGCGCCTTCCCGTTACAACCTGATGCCGAAAGCGACTCGCAGAATGCGGAAAACGCACATGCTGAGGAGCCTTACTCTGCGTAATGTGCCCCAAAGCCTCACGGAGAAGGACGAGGCGGCCAAGACGTTCAAGCCCAGTGGGCAGCTCATAGCCAATCTCGAGTTCGTAGCGTAGGAACGTCGTGGTAGCCGTTGCTTCCTGGCCAAAGTCATCATCGATATTCGGCGGGACGATCATCTCAGCCGCGAATGACATCGTCCTTGGTTCGTCCTGACCAAGGCTCCAAAACAGATCGCGCGGATCCGCCGAGCGATTGCCGGTGCTGCCGCGCACGACCTCGACTGCCTCTATCAGAGGCTGATCGGCAAGGGCGCTGAGGAGCTGTATGGCATCAAAGATATTTGACTTCCCCGTCCCATTTGGCCCAGCAATACAGGTGAACGGACCAAAGTCAATCGCAGTGTCCCGCAGGTTCTTGAAGCCGCGGACCTCAAGCTTTGTCAGCATGCCCCGATTCCCTCACGCTGCTCGGTCCAGTAGCACCCTGAAGCCACCCGCCCACTCGCGTCAGCGGCTATCACGAGGGTATTGATGATCGAGCAGTCAACCATGGGGTTCGTCTCCCTGCCACTCTACCGGCCCGCCATCAGCATGTGGCTCCCAGCGGCCTGCCGAGGACGATCCACCCGCCCGAGCCTACGGCACATCGCCCACCGCGCGATCGGCGAGACACAGGCCGTTGGCCATGAGCCAGTGCACGTCACCCGCGTCGTCGTCGGGGATCGCTCGCGCCAGGCCCAGCATGGCGTACGCCGTCACACCCGACGCCAGCCGACGGTTGACGTCGTAGATGACCTTGCGCTTGAGGGCGTGGTCGGCGTCGTAGAACCGTACGTCGGTCACCCGCAGCTTTGCCGGCGTGCTCGGAGCACCCACCGTCAGGTACAGCTTCTTGAACTCGACGCGCAGCTTGGGGTTGACGACGGGCACGACCGCGAGCGAGCGCTTCCCCCGGCCGGCGGGGACGGCGAACTTGCGCGGCCGCACTTCCACGAGCTCGGGGCCGAACGCGGTCGGGAAGTCCTCGTCGCTGACTCGGTGGAGGAGCTCGAAGTACACGTCGTGCGCCAGGTCCCTGACGCGCTTCGCCCGCGCCGCCGCGAACCGATGATCCTCGGTCTCGGGCGCGTTGGGACAGGCAGCAACCGTGCCGAGGTCCACCAGGGCTCCTGTCCCGAACGGCCCGCCGTGCTCGCGCAGGAGCGCGCGCGTCATGTAGGCGCTCTTCGACGAAGTCACCGGACGGACGTGCCGGAACGTGGCAGCGTCGAGTCCGGCGACGCAGATCCGCGCGTCCTTCATCCGCGTGACGTGGTTGACGACGATCCGCACGGGTCAGAGGTGCACGCTCTCGACGTCGGGCCACCGCTCGGCAAGGTACTCGCAGACCAGCCGCCGGTGGCAGTGCTCCGCCGTGGCCTCGCTGCACAGCAGGGCCGTGCGCCGCTCGAAGGAGGCGGGCGACAGCACCTCGTGAATGCGGCGGTGCTCCATGAGCGCCACGAACTCGGTCTCGTACGCGGCCCAGCCGCCTTTGCGCTTCTTGTAGGCGTCGAGGATGTCCTGGGTGGGGGCGAGCAGCGGCTCGTGCTCGTAAGTGGCGCCCACGAGCGCGCGCGCGAAGTAGGGAAGGTCCTGCGCCTTGGCGAAGCCGGCGAGCTGCGAGGTGTTGTTGAGCCGTACGTCGAGCAGTCGCTCGACGCGGGCGTCCGCTAGCCGTACGAAGAAGCGCTCAGCGGTGCTCTGCGTGAAGCCGATCGTGTAGATCTCCATGACGACTCATCATGCCCGAACAGCGTCGCCTGGGCGTCGTCGCGCAACTCGACCGACCGCTCGCTCAGCACGCGCCCGTCCGGGAGGATGTGGCGCAGCTCAGCGCCCCGGTCGCAGAGGACCTTGCCTACCAGCAGCCTGCGGTGACACGCGTGTGGCTGGCCGCAGCTGCACAGCAGCGCGAGGCGGCGCTCGGACGCATCGCGGAGGACCCGGTCGATCGCATCCGTGAAGGTTGGTTCCACAGCCATCTTGCTGTACATGGCACGGCCTTTGGCGTCAAGCTGATCTGCGCGTCGCGGGCGCCCGCCGAGCGCCAGACCGAGGAACTCGTAGGGGATTCCGCGCGCCTGCATCGAGGCCTGCAGCTCCTCGCGGTTGAAGTGCGG